>JABMRO010000805.1 GCA_013202635.1 Planctomycetota bacterium | reverse complement strand
GGCTTGTTTTTCTTCTTCGACCTTATCTTGTGCTTCAATCCTTGCCTTGATTTCTGTTTCAATCCTGACCTGCAACTCGCCACAAATCCTTGCCTTTTCTTCCAGCTCGGCTTTTGCCTGCTGCTGAGCCTGGGCTCTGGCCTGCGATTCGGCTCTTGCCTGGGCCTGAGCTTCGTCTTTGGCCTTTGCCAGGTCATCGGCCCTGGTTTGTGCTTTTGCCCTTTCCTGGGCTTCGGCTGCGAGCTTTTCCTGAATTCTGTGTCTTGCCTGGATTTCGGCCTCCAGCTTTTCCTCTGCCTCGGCCCTTGCTTGTGCTTCTGCCTTTCTCTGCTCCTGGGCTTTAGCGGCAGTTTTGAGATAACCATCTTTTTCAGCTTTCGCCCTCGCTTTGGCCGCTGCTTTTTCCTGGGCTTTGGCTATTCTGTTGGCTCTGGTGCTCGCTATAGATTTAAGCTCAGCTTCGATATCTGCTCTTCTTTGAGATTCCTCTTTAGCGAGATCTTCGGCTCGTTGTCTTGCCTGTATTTGTGCTTCTAACTTATCCTGCGCTTGGAGTATATCCTGAGCCCTGGCATTTTCTTCAGCTTCAATCTTAGCCTGCAACTGGCCGCAGATTTTTTCCTTTTCTTTCAGCTCGATTTGAAGCTGCTGCTCAGCTTTGGCTCTTTTTTGAGATTCTTCTTTAGCAAGAGCTTCGGCCTGGTTTTTGGCCTTTTCCATTGTTTCGGCTTTGGCCTGGGCTTTTGCCCTTCCCTGTGCTTCGGCTTCTGCTTTGTCCTGGGCTATTTGTCTTGCATGGGTTTCGGCTTTTAACTGCCCCTCTGCCTCGGCCCTTGCTTTGGCCTCAGCTTTTCTCTGCTCTTCAGCTTTGGGTAATTCCCGGGTTTGGGCATTAAGCTTTCGCTCTGCTTCGTTTAGTGCCTCGCTATATGAACCGGCTTTTTGTTCGGCCTCACTTCTGGATTTGACTTCGATTGAAAATTTTTCCTCTGCTTTTTCCGCAGCCACCATGCAGGCTTTCGCTTCCTCCTGAGCCCTGGATTTCGCTTCTATTGCAGCTCTGGCTTGTACCTCGGCTTTCTCCCTGGCTTCGGTTACTACTCTTAACCTTGCATTCACCTGTTCTAATTCGTCCTCAAAGGCTTTTTTTTGGGCTTTTACTTTGGCTTCAAACTCAGCATTTACCTGGGCCTGGGCTTTGGCTTTTGCTTTGGCCTGGGCTTTTTCCTTTCTTTTCTTTTCTACTTTTTCTTTTTTGTCAGCTTTTGCTTTTGCCTTTGCCTTATTCTTATTAAAGCAAGGAATTAACATATGGTGAGGCCAGTGTTTCTCTCCGCATATGCGACATGTTGGTACGAATTTCTCTTTTTCCTGGGTGTCGACCATTTTTTCCGTCATTTTCGAGCCTCCTTCCTCTTTCTGCTCATCTACACTGTTATCAATCATAGTGACACTATCAAAATCACAGATTATATTTTCCAGACCAGGGATTTTATGCAATCAATTAATAACCCTGTTCCGGCGAGTTACGTTCGCGCTTGAAGCTCGCTTTTTCAAAGCCGAACACTTAAACGTAAGCAACGGATTTTAGTACACAATCGACAAGTTGCCAAGTGAAAAACTTATGCAAAACAGGTCAAAACTCTCAAAATATGAAAAAAATCCGGACACAGTACTATATTCACATTGCCACCGCTTAAGATTTGGCAAAGAGAAGAAGAGGTGAAAGTCCACAAACCTTTACAATTAACAACTTTACAAAATTTCATTTCTGTGTTGTTAAAATGGATAAATACTATGCAGTGTTTGTAAAAATATTGGCAAATTCCTGCAGAAAGCTAAAGAATTAGATTTTAGAGAGGTATTTTGGGCAGGGGGCAGACAATAATAGCTCTGATTGAGCAAGCATGACCTGCCGCTTGTTTTATACCTATCAAATTCTATAATGTCCCTAAAACAGTATGCTATGAGAAAATAAACTATATTTGTTCGGAGGAAGACAATGATTATGAAAGAATTTCGCGCCCCAATATATTATCTGATTTTCGCCGCCATTATAAGCGCAATCATTATGCATCCGAGCCATGGAAGCCAGAGTTCCAATAAGCCTGTTCGTGAGACGATGAGCTACCTTGATAACGGCAGTATTCGCGTGGGCATAAATCTTGACCTCGGCGGTTCTATTACGTATTTGGCCGACGCAAAAGAAAAGATAAATATTATCAATAATCATGACTGGGGACGACAGATTCAAATGTCTTTTTATTCCGGCCCCAATCCCTTTACACCGAACGGCAAACAACCTTCAAAAACGTGGGCAGGTCTCGGCTGGAATCCGATTCAGTCCGGTGATTGTGCAGGGAATCGATCCGGTGTAGTTGAGCACCGTAACGACGGCACAATACTATATGTCAAATGTATTCCCATGCAATGGCCGTTAGATAATGAGCCGGGTGAATGCACCTTTGAAACATGGATTCGATTAGATGAAAATACTGTGCTGGTGCGGAGTCGTATTAACAATAAACGCTTGGATATAACACAATACCAGGGGCGCGGCCAGGAACTTCCTGCAGTTTACACCAACGGACCGTGGTATCGTTTGATGAGTTATACGGGAAACAAGCCCTTTACCGGCGATAAACTCTCCCGCTTTAGAAAAACATGGACAAGCTTTGAGGATGTTGACGGCGATCCATGGGAGAATTGGTTAGCCACGGAGAACTGGGCCGCTCTTGTCGATGATAATAATTGGGGGCTTGGCGTTTTTAAGCCGGACACGTATTCATTCAAAGGAGGTTTTTTCGGCGTACCGGGTAAAGGAGGAAGTAAAGATGGACCGACGGGCTACATTTCACCTATTCAGGCTGAAATTCTCGACCACAATATACAGTACGAATATGAATACAGACTTATCGTGGGGACTCTGGATGAGATTCGACGGTATGTTTATGAACATTATGCGGGAAAGTCTTTGCCGGATTATCGCTTTGAGAAAGACAGGCAACACTGGGTCTATCGCAATGCGGTGGATACAGGCTGGCCTATAGAGGGGAAACTGCACGTAAAGCTCGAAAGAAACGACCCACAGCTAATTGGTCCAGCCGGATTCTGGCTTTCAAGAGATGTGCCGAGAATCTTTATCCACGCCGCCTGCCGCACACACGATACCAATGCACGACTATACTGGAGAACACGTGAGGAAAATAGTTTTACAAATCAAAAGAGCGTATCTTTTAAGCTTCGCCCCGACAGCCAATATCATATTTACGAAATCGATTTAAGCTCTTGTCAGCATTATAAAGAAGCAATTACTGGCCTTCGCCTGGGCCCGGTAACAACGGGCAAAGAGGGTGATTATATCGAGATAAAATCAATTTCATGGAGAAAAAGGTAGAAATCCAGGCAATGTATTCCAGCAAACATATAGTGACATTATATTTAAGATGGAATGCGGAGGTGATTGCTGTAAAAGCCTTAAGGAGATTCAACGACAATCACAAAATATATTGGAAATGAATTGACGGCTCGGATACAATCGCAAACAAAAATCCAGCCGACCTGACTGATTGAAATATTACGGTATAAAATATCAGTACTATAACCTACAAAGATACAGATAGTAAAAAGGAGCGTGAAAGATGGATCATTCCAAACTGATAAAAACCGCGGCGTTGATGCTTTTGTTGTGTTTGTGTATGAGTGTACTGGCTGCTGAGAACGATAAAATTCTTTGGCAGATTGGCAAAGCAGACAATAACACCGCCGAGTTCGCATTAGGCCCGGACAGGAGCAATTTGTATTCGGGTACATTCCCTCATGATGTACTGTTCGTGGCCGGGCAATCCGATGCAAAGAAAGACTGGCCTTACATACAGCCGGGGCCGGCGGATTCATGGGCAGGTAGTAAGAGTCATACATTTACGATTATGTTCGGCCTGAAAACCGCTCCTTTAACCGGCGAATACAAACTTGCTATGGATTTTGTGGATACACACAGTGCCGTTCCACCTAAAATGCAAATAAAAATAAACGATGAATCCTTTGTCCGCAAAGTACCCCGCGGAGCCGGTGACGCATCGGCCCACGGCCAGCCCAACAAGGGCCGCGAGCATCGGTTGGTCATTGACTTTCCCGCTCGTGCGCTTAAGGGGGGCAATAACGAGATTAGTATCAAATCATTAGAAGGCAGTTGGGTACTTTACGACTATGTAACTCTTAGAACACCGAGAGGTGTCCAAACAGAACCACTCAAACCTGCTACCAGGCTTCTGGATGTCTATAGCGAACCTTTCTTAATCAAGAAGAAAGGGGGCAAACTGTATCAGCCTGTTCTGGCATCCGTTATGCATATTGGCGAGCCCGTCGAGGCAACAGTCGCTGTCAAGGGTTCGGAATCGGCCGGACAAACACTTGAGCCGGGCTTTAAGGTTATCGAAGGATTTGCACCTGCTGTGGGCAAGCCAACTTCAGTTGAGGTTGATGTCAAGGTGGCGGGTGAATCTATCGGAAAGCAAAGCCTGACCATAAAGCCCGTCCGCAAGTGGGAGATTTATGTGCTGCATCACTCCCATGTGGATATCGGTTACACGCATGTGCAGACTGAAGTTGTACGCAAGCACTGGGAGTATTTTAAGCAGGTCATTGAATTAGCCCGAGAGTCTGAGGATTATCCGGAAGGAGCGCGTTTCAAATGGAACGTCGAAGTGCTTTGGGCGGTGGACAGTTATCTGAAACAGTCCACACCGAAGGAACGCAGAGCTTTTGTCGATGCGGTCAAGAAAGGCTGGATTGGTCTGGACGCTTTGTACGGCAATGAATTAACAGCTTTGTGCCGTCCGGAAGAGCTTATTCGGTTAGTGAATTACGCCCAGAAGCTAAGGCAGCGCTATGATTTGACGATTAATTCGGCAATGATTACGGACGTACCCGGCTATACATGGGGGATTGTTCCTGTCCTTGCCCAGAGCGGGGTGAAGTACTTTTCAGTAGGGCCAAATCGCGGGCATAGAATCGGTTATACGTTATCGACATGGGGCGATAAGCCTTTCTACTGGGAGTCACCTTCCGGCAAAGAAGATATACTCTGCTGGGTGGCGGGTGAAGGATATTCCTTTTTTCACAGCGGGCGTCTCGATTCCAGTAAGCTTTTCGGCTATCTGAAACGGCTCGGGGACTCGGAGTATCCTTATGATATGGTCCAGCTTCGCTATTCGATTGGCGGTGATAACGGCCCGCCCGACCCGAAGCTCAGCGAATACGTGAAGGACTGGAATGAAAAATATGCTTATCCCAAGTTAGTTGTGGCGACTACCAGTGAGATGTTCGATGAGTTCGAACGCCGCTATAGTAAGAAGGTGCCAAAGGCCCGCGGTGATTTCACACCATACTGGGAAGATGGGGCGGGCTCATCGGCGCGTGAGACTTCGATTAACCGCCAGGCGGCCGAGCGTTTAGTGCAAGCCGAGACGTTATGGGCGATGCTCAATCCAACGGGCTATCCTGCTGATAAGTTCTATGATGCATGGCGCGAAGTGATACTTTACGACGAGCACACATGGGGCGCTCACTGTAGTATAAGCCAGCCTGATAGTGATTTCACCAAGGCGCAGTGGAAAATCAAGCAGGCCTTCGCGCTCGATGCCGAGGACAAGTCGCGCAAGCTGATGAACGATTCATTAGCCGGGCATCGAAAAGAAGCTGCAACAGTTACGTCAGTGGACGTGTTCAATACCTCCTCATGGATGCGAACTGACTTAGTTGTGCTGCCGAAAGATATGATATCAACCGGTGAACTCGTCAAAGGCCCTGACGGTAAATCCGTGAAATCACAACGGCTATCAACAGGAGAATTAGCGTTTCTTGCTCAGGACATAGCGCCTTTTTCCGCCAAACGATTCACCTTACAAGCCGGTCAGATTCGCAGGTCAGGCAATGCCAAAGCACAAGGCACTGAACTGAGCAACGGAAGAATTGTTTTGAAAGTCGATGAAAAGACCGGTGCCATCGGCAGTTTCAAGCTAAAGGGAAACAATATCGAGCTTGTGAACCGCAAGAGCGGGCTGGGGCTTAACGATTATTTCTATGTGGCCGGAAGAGAACCGAGTGACCCAAAGCGTAACGGGCCGGTTAAAGTCCGTGTTAAGGAGCAGGGGCCTTTAGTTGCATCGCTGCTGATTGAATCCGATGCGCCGGGCTGTAATAAGCTTTCTCGTGAGGTGCGTATCATCGACAGTATCAACCGTGTGGACATCATTAACATTATAGATAAAGAGAAAATTTACAAGCAGGAGGGAGTGCATCTGGCTTTTGCTTTTAACGTGCCAAACGGCGTGATGCGAATGGACACACCATGGGCCGTAGTCCAGCCCGAAGCGGACCAATTACCAGGTGCCTGTAAGAATTATTTTACCGTTCAACGATGGGTCGATGTATCCAATCGGGATTACGGCGTTACCTGGGCGACAGTTGACGCACCGCTAATCGAAGTTGGTGACATTACCTGCGACCCGAGGGGCAAGAATGTAGGATGGATTAAACACATCGAACCATCAACGACACTTTACTCGTATGTGATGAACAACTACTGGGAAACCAACTACAAAGCAGGTCAGGAGGGACCGACGAAGTTCCGTTATTCAATCAAGCCCCACCGGCGGTTCGATTCCGGCAGGGCGGCAAAGTTTGGCATTGAATGCAGTCAGCCGCTTATAGCTGTGCCGGTCGATAGTAAGGCCCCTGTTCAGAGAACTATTCTGAGCGTTAAATCCGCAGGTGCAATCGTAACCGCTTTTAAGCCAAGTGAGGACGGCAAAGGCAGGATTGTGCGCTTATTCAATGCAAATGGAAAACCTGATAAAGCCAGACTCACCTGGGCGAAGCCGGCACCTAAAACAGTATGGCTGAGCAATCTTTCAGAAGAAAAAATTTCCAAAATAACCGGACATATTGAGATGACAGCATACGAAATTGTTACTTTGCGAATACCACTAACCGGCAAGTAAGGAATAAACTATGAACTCACGAGAGCTGGTTTTAGCGGCTCTGGAGCATCGCAAAACAGACTGTGCTGCCGTTGACTTTTCCGGGCACCGGTCTTCGGGCATTGCGGCAATTGCGTATCCGAAGCTGCGAAAGTTTCTGGGTCTGCCGGCCAGACCGATTTGCGTTTATGACGTTATTCAGCAGTTGGCCATTGTCGATGAGGATGTATTAGACAGATTCGGGGTTGACACCATCGAGTTGGGCAGGGGTTTTGCATTAGACGAGAAATCATGGTCGCCCTGGACGCTGCCGGACAGCACAGAATGTTTTGTACCCGCCTGGACGCGGCTTGAACGAGAGGAGGGACGCTGGGTGATTCGGTCTCAAAGCGGCAGGGTGCTGGCCCACATGCCGGACGGGGCGCTGTATTTTGAGCAGACCTATTTCCCCTTTCTCAAGAAAGATGATCTTAATGCCATCGGGGCTACCCTCGATGAATGTATGTGGACGGCAGTTGCGAGTCCGCCCGGTCCGGTTGATAACAAGGTACTTTCCAAAGGTGCCAGGCAATTGAGAAATAATACCGACCGGGCTATTATAGGTTTGTTCGGTGGTAATCTGTTTGAAATCGGCCAGTTTCTTTATCGCAACGACCAGTTCATGATGATGCTGGCCGGCGAACCGCAACGTGCTCACCGATTCCTCGATAAATTAGTTGAAATTCATTTAGCCAACCTCGAACGATTCTTAGGGGCCGTAGGCGAACATATCGATATTATCCTTTTCGGAGACGATCTCGGGATGCAGACGGGTGCGATGATTTCACCAGCGATGTATTGCGAGTTCTTCAAACCGCGTCACAAGCTGCTGTGGAACAGGGCAAAAGAATTAGCCGACGTGAAAGTCATGCTTCACTGCTGCGGTGGAGTCCGTGAACTGCTTCGGGACTTAATCGAGGCCGGTCTTGATGCCATTAATCCGGTCCAGATTAGCTGTTCAGGAATGAATGCATCAGAGCTAAAAGCAGAGTTTGGCGGGGAACTTACTTTCTGGGGCGGCGGCTGTGATACCAGGGACATCCTGCCAAACGGTACGCCTGAGCAGGTCACCAAACATGTCAAAGAGCAGGTCGAGATACTTAAAACTAATGGGGGTTTTGTTTTTCAACAGGTGCACAACATTCTGGCAAATGTGACTGCGGAGAATATTGCCGCGATGTTTGATGCAGTAAATGCTTAATTTTACGCCGGGGAGAAACAATATATGAGCCCAGTTGATTATGGGATAATTCTCTTTTACTTCGCCGTTGTGACAGGGCTGGGCTTCTGGTATCAGAAAAGGGCATCAAAAAGCTTAGGTGCCTACTTTCTTGGGGGCAAGAAAATCCACTGGCTGGCCCTGGCAATGTCCGGCTCGGTATCTAACTTCGATATTACCGGGACTATGTGGATTATTTCTATCCTTTATGTTCTGGGAATGAAGTCCATGTGGCATCATTGGATGTGGGGCTTTTTGATGGGGGCTTTTTTCCTGAGTTATATGGGTAAATGGGTCCGGCGGTCAAACGTCATGACGGCGGCAGAGTGGATGAAAACCCGTTTTGGCAGCGACTCAGGGGGCAAGCTGGCTCGAACCGCTTATGCTCTGATGGCCGTGCTCACTTTAGCCTGTTTCGTAGGTTATGCCTATCAGGGAATCGGCAAGTTTGCTTCAGTATATATTCCGCTCGAATCTCTTGGTCCATATATGCCATTTTCCTGCCTTGAGAACATTTTGACGGAATATAAACCCGATGTTCTGGCAGTGATGATTATCGGCATAACGACCCTATACGTTGTACTTGGTGGTCTTTACAGTGTGGTTGTTACAGATGTTATCCAGACCATCGTTCTGACATTAGGTAGTATATTCATCGCCTATATCGCGTGGTCAAACCTGACACCGGAGCTATTGTCCAAGTTGCCGGAAAGCTGGACCTCGCTACGTGTGCCATGGAGGATTGAGGAATTTGTTGGAACAGACAACGCCGGTTTTGAATTTTTTGGCGCTCTTGTTATTGTATGGGTACTAAAGGGCTTCTTACTCAACGCAGGGGGGCCGGCTCAGATGTATGATTTCCAGCGATTTTTAGCGGCGAGGAATGCACGTGACGCCGCAAAGGTCGGTGCCGCGTGGAGCAGCTTTCTGATTGTTCGCTGGGCAATGGCAACAGGGATTGCATTGCTGGCTCTAACGGGAGTTACCGGAATCACAGATTCAGAGAAAGTAATGCCCGTGGTACTGCAGGAATTGTTACCAATCGGGATAAGGGGAATTGTGATTGCCGGCCTGCTTGCAGCATTTATGTCAACGTTCAGCTCGACGGTCAACAGCGGTGCTTCCTTTATCGTCCGCGACATATGGCAGCCTTACTTTAATCCACATGCCAGCGAGAAGGAATCGGTGCGATTCAGTTATTGGGCCACGCTTGCGCTGGTTCTGGTCGGAGTTATCATTGGTTCACAGGTCGATTCGATTGCTCAAATATGGAACTGGATGATGATGGTGCTTGGAGCAGGCATGGCCATACCGAATGTTCTGAGATGGTACTGGTGGCGGATGAATGGCTGGGGCTATTCCGTAGGAACCTTGACAGGTATTATTTTGTCTTTAATAATCTTATTCCTGCCCGAGGCGCCTGTATATTATGTGTTTCCTTTGATATGTGCAGTTTCACTGCTTGCAAGTATTGTGGTGTCTTTAGCAACCCAATCCACCAACCCGGACATCCTTTTGAGCTTTTATAAATCAGTTCGGCCCTTTGGGCTGTGGAAGCCGATTGCAAGCAAAGCCAAGTTATCAGCGGAAGATTTGTCAATCAAGTCTGAAAGCGTGCAGCGGACAATCCTGAATGTTGTGCTTGCCATGTTTGCTATTACGGGCATGTATTTATTCCCAATGTATCTTGTGGGTCACTGGTATTTTTATTCGGTAATGTTCCTTTTATTGGCAGTTGCAGCAATAGCGGCCCTTAAATACACATGGTATCAATATCTGCCTGAAGACGGTAAAAGCTCCGAGGCTCATTGACAAAATTAAAAGTACAGCGAGCCTTGATGAAACCACGGGTAGTGGAGCACAAGCGGAGTATTGAGCTACGACTTTTTAATCGTCGCAGCGCAGACTTTGTATTCCGGTATCTTGGCCAAAGGGTCCAGGGCATCTATTGTAAGCATATTGGCGGGACCTTCGTGGAAATGGAAGGGCATGAACAGCCAGCCTTTTCCAATATTTTTTGTAACCTTTGCCAGTGTGGAGACCTTGCCCCGAATGGTTGATACTTCGACAGTATCACCAGCGGCAATTCCGAGTTTGCCGGCATCCTCAAGGTATATTTCGACGTAGCCTGTCGGTGAAACCTGGTTGATGGCGGCTGATTTTCTGGTCATCGTGCCGGTGTGGAACTGATATAACTGCCTGCCGGTAGTGAGTACAAAGGGGAATTTTTTGCCGGGTGACTCGGCAGGGGCCTTGAATGATACAGAGTGGAATTTTCCCTTTCCTCTGGTAAATTTTCCCTTGTGCAGATACTTTGTGCCGGGGTGGTCTTTATCCGGGCAGGGCCATTGCAAGCCGACCGAATCGATTCGTTCAAATGACATGCCACCATAGATGGGTGTTAGTGAGGCGATTTCGTCCATAATATGTTCGGCGGAATCGTAACTCATTTTATAGCCGAGTTTGGTCGAAAGATTGCAGATTGTTTCCCAGTCACTTCGAGCCTCGCCCGGCGGGGGGACGGCGGTGCGGATTCGCTGGACACGGCGTTCGGTGTTTGTGAAAGTGCCGTTCTTTTCGGCGAAGCAGGCCGAGGGCAGGACCACATTGGCGTATTGTGCAGTCTCGGTGAGGAAGATATCCTGCACAACAAGAAAATCGACCATCTCCAGAGCCTTTCGCGTTCTGTTGAGATTCGGGTCGGAAAGCGCTGGATTTTCCCCCATTATGTAAATCGCTTTTATGTCACCTGTCTCGACTGCGTGGAATATCTCGACAACAGTAAGCCCTTTGTTCGGAGAAAGCTTTTTTGACCAGGCTGTTTCAAATTTGGTTTGGATTTTAGAGTCCTCGACAGATTGATAGCCGGGATAGACATTCGGTAAAGCGCCGAGGTCGCAGGCACCCTGCACGTTGTTCTGGCCCCGGAGGGGATTTACACCTGTCGATTCTTTGCCGACGTTGCCGGTGAGCATCGAGAGATTGGCAAGCGAGAGGACGTTGTCGGTGCCGGTAGTGTGCTGTGTGATGCCCATGCTGTAAACGATACTGGCAGTTGAGGCACCGGCGTATATCCTGGCGGCCTGACGAATTTTTTCGGCGGGGACGGTCGTGATTTCCTCAGCCTTTTCCGGCGTGAAATCCTTTAAGGCCTCCGCCAGCTCTTCAAAACCCTCGGTGCGTTCTTTTACGAAGCCGGTATCGAGAAGATTTTCATTTATGATAACGTTCATCATCGCGTTTATGAGGGCGACGTCCGTGCCGGGTTTTTGGGCAAGATGCAATTCGGCGAATCTTACGAGGTCGATTTGTCGCGGGTCAGCCACAATTAACCTGGCTCCGTTGTTAACGACGGCTTCTTTTATATTAAGAGCAATTACCGGATGAGCTTCAGAGGTGTTCGAGCCAATGATGAATATGCAGGCGGCGTTCTTCAGCTCATCTATCGAGTTGGTCATGGCACCGCTGCCGAAGGCCCTTGCCAGACCGGCGACGGTCGAGGCGTGACAGAGCCGGGCACAATGGTCAACGTTGTTT
>JABMRO010000804.1 GCA_013202635.1 Planctomycetota bacterium | reverse complement strand
GATTAGGTACGTCCGGAAGAGCAGGCGGAGGAATATCAGGTGCAGGGGGAGGGGGAATGGATGGCCTTTATGGGGGTGTGGGTGGAGATACAACACGCAGAAGAGGCAGCCGCACAGGGAGCAGCCGCACAGGGAGCAGTCGAACTGGTGTGCCGTCAATCGAGGGCGGCCTGGGCGGTTCGACCAACAGACGCAGGAGGGGAACAAGCAGAGACAGGACTACGGAACCAGGTGGAGGAAGAATTGGAACGGAAAACTATATGATGTCCGGACTGCCGGGAGATAGACTTACCCGAAGGGGACCTTCGATGTACGACGTTTATGATGAATTTGACAAGATTCGCCTTACCGGCAGGACTCTTTTAGAGAAAATGAAGGAGCCTCTGGTGTTCTGGGCGCATGATGATGCTGTTGAGCCGAGAAAGCACTATCGATACAGAATCAGGTTGGGTGTTTTTAATCCCGTCGCAGGAACGGATCAGTTAAGTGAGCAGGACGAATCGCGGAAGAACGAAGTTGTTTTATGGAGCGAGTTTTCCGATGTTACAAACCCGGTAGAGATTCCGGGAAGACTGTACTTCTTCGCAAAGCATATACGTGAGCCGGCCAATGTTGTTACGGTTCAGGTGTCCAAATATGTCAATGGGTACTGGCACAGTGAAGATTTTAAAGTAAGCCAGGGGGAAGTCATCGGAAATGTTGTTGAGACCGAGATCGAGCCACAACAAAGAAGAGCCGATTTCGGTCGAGGGATAGACCCGCGAATGGGTGCTGGCAGAGGGATGATGGATCCGCGAATGGGTTCTATTGGCCGGCCTCAGGAGCAGTCTGTAGTACCGGAGTCGATTGATTATAGTACAGGAGCGGTTATGGTTGATGCTGTGGCAGTTAATGACTGGGCCGGTGATAAGAATCTGACTACAAGGCGTTATTATGATATGCTTTACAGTATGGATGGAACTGATATTGAACACATGCCTGTCAGAACGGCATACTGGGCTAAAGATTTGCAGAATTGGTATGGTAAGATCAGCTCATTGGTAAATGAGACTAAGGAGCCTTTCAAGGCCTTCAGTAGTGGACGCAGTGCACGCCCCGGGAGACTTGGCGGCGATGATATGGGGGGGGGATACGACGACATGTATGGTGACATGTATGATGACATGGGAGGCGGAGGACGTTATTAGTCCTCTTGTATTCCGATGCTGCTTTCAGTGGCTGTAAAGTTAAATGGGTGTTGTTGAAGCGTTGATTTAAATGAGAAAAACTGCTTGCGGTTAATTATTATCACCAACTCATCAGGTGGGATTCTGCAAAGTAATTTGTACGCAGTTTGTGCAGGCATTCCGTTGGGATTGGATTGTATTTACATATCTTTTGCAATTGCATTTGGTTTTAATTTGACCTTCCCTTATATTGTTATTATTTGGTAAAATAACATCGAGTTTTTTTTGAATTTAGAGGGCCTAAAATAAGCCCTTAATCGCCTCGGCTAACGTAATAGTGTGTGCCGAGATTGGTACTCAGGTTTTTTCAGGAGGTAGTTTTATGCGACGAAATATGATTTTCATAACCTGCTTTATTTTTCTTGTTTGCGCTTTTGGCAGTGTTTACGGGGAAAATGTTATTACAAGTCCTTATATAAAATGGGAGAACGGCCCATTACATAGTGCGGACTTTTTTCCTGTTGCTGTATGGCTGCAAAATCCGTCCAGGGCATCAAGGTATCGCATGGCCGGTTTTAATACGTTTGTGGGTCTCTGGAGAGGGCCGACGGAAAATCAGCTTGAAGAGTTGAAAACCGCCGGTATGAAAGTCATCTGCCACCAAAACGAACTGGCTCTTAAATATATAGATGAGCCGACTATTATAGGCTGGATGCACGGGGACGAGCCGGACAATGCCCAATCTCGGGGAAAGGGAAAAGGGTACGGACCGCCGATTAAGCCCCAAAAAATAATAGATGGCTATAATAAGATTCGCAGCGCTGACCCCACTCGGCCGGTGCTTCTGAACCTGGGTCAGGCTGTGGCCTGGGATGGTTGGCACGGCCGCGGTGTTCGCACAAACCATCCTGAGGATTATCTCGAATACGTTAAGGGCTGTGATATTGCCTCATTTGATATCTATCCGGCCGTTCATTCAAATCCCCAGGTTGCGGGTAATCTATGGTACGTTGCAAAAGGCGTCGAGCGACTGAAGAAATGGACTGAAGGAAAAAAAGCGGTTTGGAACTGTATCGAATGTACCCGAATAAATAATAAGCAAATAAAAGCTACTCCGAAGCAAGTGAAATGCGAGGTATGGATGTCTATCATTCACGGCTCTATGGGATTAATCTATTTTGTCCACGAATGGCAGCCTAAATTCAATGAATCGGCGCTTCTTAGCGACGGGGAAATGCTTTCGGCGGTTACTGAGATAAATAAGCAGATTAATGCCCTTGCGCCGGTATTAAACAGTCCGACTATCGATGGTGATCTGAGTGTATCATCTGATAACGAAGATGTTCCTGTAGCGGTTATGGCCAAGAAGTACAAAGGCGCGAGGTATCTTTTTGCTGTGGGTATGCGGGCCGGTTCGACGAATGCGAAATTCACTGCCCCGGCGCTGAAAGGCAGGATGACCATAGAAGTGCTCGGTGAGAATCGAACGATTCTTTCAAAGGATGGTGTTTTCAGCGATACCTTCGAGGCGTGGGATGTTCATCTTTACCGAATAGCGGACAAAAACACGAATTGATTTTGTCCTGCGCGAAACGCTATAGTTTTAGAAAGGTTGTATTATGAAAAGAACCGCTGTGGTTTTGGTGGTATTCGTGCTCTGCGCAGCAGCATTAGGAAATGCCAGAGTTCCGAAGGTGGAGTTTATAAAAGGCAAAAACAAAATCGATGTGATGATTGGAGGAAAACACTTTACAAGTTATGTTTATGGAAACGAGCTTACCAAGCCGATGATGGTTCCGTTGCGCAGCCCTTCTGGAGTTGTAGTAACTCGAAGAAATCCGCTTGTAAAAATGAAAGGCGGCAGTGACGACCACCAACATCATGTGGGTATTTTCTTTGCGGTTGATAAGGTCAATGGAACCAACTTCTGGAACAACGCCGCACCGCCACCGCAAATCAAACATATCAAAACAACAGAAGTAACCGGCAATACCGGTAAAGGAAAACTTGCAACTGTGATGCATTGGATAGACCGGAACGGTAATGTATTGCTCGAAGAAAACAGAAGTATGGTCTTTCTGGCAGGTGAAAATGAAGATGAATATGCCATTGATTTTAGTATCGACCTTACGGCCAGGCAGACAGAGGTGGTGTTTGAAGATATCGAAGAGGGTGTATTTGCGATTCGAGTTGCTGATTGTTTGAGAGAGGGCGATTCGAAAGTAATACTAAAACCGGGACAGCCGCTGCCTAAGGAATCAGTTTCCGGGACAGGCAGGTACTTCAGCTCCAACGGCGATGAAACGGCGAAGAATGTATGGGGCAAGCGTGCGCGATGGGTCGCTCTACAGGGAATAAGAAAAGGAAAAGTAGTTGGCGTAGCTATTCTTAACCATCCGGAGAGTATCAACTATCCCACTTATTGGCATGTTAGAAGTTATGGTTTATTTTCCGCCAATCCGTTGGGACAGGGTGATTTTCAAAGACAAAGCAAGTATAAGAAGAATCCTGTGCAGCCGCTTCGGCTTACACTTAAACAGGGCCAAAGGGTGCATTTCAGGTTCCTCGTCGTTGTTTACGAAGGGATGAGGACAAAGGAACAAATGGAGGAACGATTCAGGGAATTTGTAAAATAATGTACTGAAATTAAACCATTGACGCTACTCCATCACAGGAGACCGAATAGTTCTTTCCAATAAGGAATATTAAGGGAGATTGATTATGAAAAATATAACACGTAGAAATTTTGTGAAGAGTTCGTTGATGACTGGTGCCGCGTTAGCGGTGCCGTTTTCCCGGGTACGGGGGGCCGGCGGCGATATTCGTGTGGGTGTGGCAGGTATTAATGGGCGGGGCCGGGGACTCATCGGCAGTTTCCATAATACTCCGGGAGTGCGGGTGGTGGCACTGTGCGATGTAGATAGAAATGTTTTAGACCGTGAAGTCAAAAGATTCAAAGACCGCAAAGAAAAGATTGACGGCTACAACGACTATCGGCAGATGCTTAAAGATAAGTCGCTGGATGTAGTCTGCATTGCCACGCCGGACCATTGGCACGTTCCTTTGGCGGCGTTCTCGGTTATTGCTGGAAAAGATGTATATGTTGAAAAACCCCTGAGCCACACGATAGCCGAGGGACGTTTTCTTGTTAATCTGACACGCAAGCATAAAAAGATTATTCAGCATGGTACCCAGTCCCGAAGTTATGAGAGTTTTAAGGATGCCGTCGAATATATTCAGTCCGGCGATCTCGGTAAAATCCGTATGGCCAAGGCTATCAACAGCCAGTTGCGAGGTCCTATTGGTCGGGTGCCCGACAGTAAGACGCCGCCCGGTGTTAATTACGACATGTGGCTTGGTCCTGCGCCCAAACGTCCCTTCAACCAAAATCGATACCACTATAAATGGCACTGGTTCTGGGATTACGGAACAGGTGATATGGGCAATGACGGTATACACCAAATCGACATCGCAAGGTGGGGCCTGGGCGTGAAACTGCCGAATGCTGTCACCTGCAGCGGTGGCCAGCTATTCTACGACGACGACCACCAGACGCCGGACACGCAGGTTGCTACGTTTGAATATGATGATGTGTATTTAATGTACGAAATGCGGCTGTGGAGTCCCTATTCACTCGAAGGCCACGACAACGGCAACATTTTCTACGGTGACAATGGGACGGTATCGATTGGCAGGAAAGGCTGGCAGGTAACATTCAAGGACGGCAGGAAAGGGCCGAGTGGCCCCCGAAGCGGTGATACACATACATTAAATTTCATCAACGCGGTGCGCAGCCGCAAATTTACCGACTTGAACGCCGACGTAGAAGAAGGGCATTACTCTGCGACGCTCTGCCACATGGCCAATATAGCGATGCGGACTGGTCGGCGATTAAAATTCAATGCCGCCCGCGAACGATTCATAGACGATGCTCAGTCAAATACATATTTGACGAAACAGTACCGCAGGGGTTACGAACTACCGACTCTGTGACCAGGAATAACTAAAGTCGGCTTGCCGATGGGGACTGAACGACCTCAAAATAAATTGGGGGTAAATACGGCTATATTTGCGCAAATAAAAGGTTGCAAATTCCAACGATTGGCCTTATAGTCATCAATCCTATTTACTTTTTGAAAGGATTATTAGATGAAGTATGATGTAGCTGATTTGTCGTTAGCGGCTGGTGGTAAAAAGCGTATTCTCTGGGCGGATAATGATATGCCGGTTTTGGCGGCGATACGAAAAAGGTTTGCAAAGAGTAAACCGTTGAAGGGTATGAATGTTTCGGCGTGTTTGCATGTAACCGCAGAGACAGCGAATCTGGTCAGGACACTCGAGGCGGGCGGAGCAAATGTTGCTCTTTGTGCATCGAATCCGCTCAGTACGCAGGACGATGTGGCGGCTTCATTAGTGAAGGACTTCAAGATAGCGACTTTTTCAATATGCGGCGAAAATCGGGCCACATACTACAAACATATTTACTCTGCAATTGACCATAAGCCTGTTATTACCTTCGATGACGGTGCGGATTTGGTGAACGAGTTACATACCCGCAGAAAAAAAGATGCTCCCCGGATTATTGCAAGTTTGGAAGAGACCACTACGGGAGTTATTCGTTTGCGTGCGATGGCAAACGAAGGGAAGTTAAAATTTCCGGTCATTGCGGTAAATGACGCCGCGACCAAACATTTGTTCGACAATCGCTACGGCACAGGGCAATCAACCGTTGACGGTATTATTCGTGCGACAGATTTTCTGATGGCCGGCAAAAAAGTTGTTGTCGTAGGGTACGGCTGGTGCGGACGCGGCTTTGCTATGCGAGCAAGAGGTATGGGATCAATCGTTATCGTTACGGAAATTGATGCTGTCAAGGCGCTTGAGGCCGCGATGGACGGATTTGAAGTTATGCCGATGGCAAAGGCGGCAAAAGTCGGCGAGCTGTTTGTAACCCTTACGGGTAATAAACATGTTTTACGGGCTGAGCATTTCCGTGCGATGAAAGACAGAGCTGTTGTTGCCAACAGCGGACACTTTAATGTTGAGATAGATATACCGGCCCTGGAAAAGCTCAGTAAAAAGGTAATCCGTAATGTGCGCAACAATGTTGTCGATGAATATATCCTGAAGAATAACAAACGGATTTATCTTCTGGCCGAAGGCCGATTAATTAACC
This sequence comes from Planctomycetota bacterium, assembly GCA_013202635.1. Classification (GTDB taxonomy): domain Bacteria; phylum Planctomycetota; class Phycisphaerae; order Sedimentisphaerales; family Anaerobacaceae; genus NIOZ-UU13. The sequence continues at coordinate 3,892 of JABMRO010000804.1, read as the reverse complement.
TTGCCGCCGCAGAGGGACATCCTGCAAGTGTGATGGATATGAGCTTTGCTACGCAGGCCCTGCAGGCTGAATATGTTGTAAAAAAACGTGGTAAGCTTTCTGTTACGGTCCACGATGTTCCGATAGAGATAGAGCAGCAAGTGAGCAAATTCAAACTGAAGTCAATGTTTATCGACATAGACAAACTTACAGCCGAGCAGATTGCTTACCTTGCCAGCAGCGGTGAAGGGACATAAACCCGTGCTCCGTTTCTCGTTGCTTGTGGTTCGAATTGTGGGCCACGGTCACGAGTTACGACCAAGTGAGGCTTATGGATAGTAAAGAGACAGAGAAGGCACCAATAGCGGTCTCGAAGTCTTTTATGGCTGTTGGCCCCACACTGCACTACAGTCATAAGAATGTTCAGAGATGTTGGCTTCTTGCTGTTGCAGCCTTTGGTATGACTTGTTTTTTCTGGTCGAAGATAGCAACCGGCTCGTTTTGGTCGTTCGATATTCAAACGGCGACAAGACCGGAATTCTGGCATTTGGGCCAGACAGTCATAAGCGGAGTGAGCATATTCGAATACCCCTGGCAGATTGTTGTTTTAGGACTGCTTATGGGTATTATGTCAATTGTTCCGGTGTTGATATCCCAGCTTATGAGCTTTGGCTTTAGTTTTGTTTTGATATTAGCGGTGTTTTTCCTGGCTAATTTGCCGGGTTTTGCGATTTCCCTATTGATAAGCTGTATTGCAGTTGCGTGTCGGCCTCTTCGTTTTCGCTCTCGTTTTGTTGCGATTGCTTTATGCACGGCACCACAGCTTCTTTACTGGGGGTACTTCGGAGCCGTCAGGGGGGTGGAACCTATTAAATGGGGATTTTCTTTCGCACCGTGGATTTTTGCCTGGGTTGATGCCTTAACCATAGCAGGATTTGTTCTCGGCATAGGCCACTTTACGCGTTATCGGCCGGGCCTGGTCTGGATATTCACTACCATTACACTCGTGTTGGCCGTTGTTGTATTCGAAGTAACAATCGGCTTCGACGAATTAGACTATCAGCTTTATGTGGCAAAGAATAATCCGGAGCAAGTCAGTGAATTTCACGACCAAAGTATCACAGAAGCACTTGACAGAACGGCAAAAGACCCTCTTATCAAGAAATACCTGGAAGGTTTTTTCTATCCTGCTGACCCGATAGCGCTGCGTGCAGAACTTAAAAGAGAAATCCAGATTAAATTAAGCTACGACACTTGGCCAGGCTGGCTTACAGTGCCGCAAGAGTTACAGTACCAGGTGAAAAGACAATGGCTGTTCGGGCGGTACGATTTGTTTATAAACAAACGTTCCAACAGCTCTCGGATGCCGATAGTGCTTTATTTCAAATCGCTTCTGAGCGAATACGGCCCGGATATCAATGTGCTTGGGCAAAAAGAAGTGTTGCATTTTTACAGTGATTATCCTTATGAAAGGTCACGTGAGATATGGTATCGGCTGTACAGTGAATTCGGAAAAAGTCCCGAATCAATAGAGGCCCGGTGGCGGGTTGCAAAACATTGGGCCGGTCAGGGTAAATTTGAGCAGGCGGACAAGCTTCTTGCCCTGGCAGGGACCATGCTGACGGCTGAGCGGTCGAAACTGCTCGAAAAAGAACAACCCTCAGACCAGTCATTATTTGGGCTGTTTCGCCTTCCGGATGACTCGGTAATGACAGTGCCGAAGTTGGATGAACTTCAAAGAAGATTGGACCACTTGCGGATGCTTATTGGCTCTGAAAATCGAACAGAAGAGGCAGGGGCAATTAAACGTCTGGCCGAGTTTGTTATGCTGAATCCGCATTCTTCTGATTATTCCCAGCGTCTCAACGGACTGCTGGAACAAATAGAAGCTAAAGACCGGCTTCGTGACAACATTCTGCTGGCTCAGGCAAAACTCCTCGCCGATGAGCAACTACGGGCCGAGAAATTAAGCCAGCTACATAAGGAATTCGGTAAAACTGACGGTGGGATGTTGGCATTGTACGAATTAGGGCTTCTGAAGATTGGTCTGTATCAGGGCCAGTCAAATTCAGAGCAGAAAAAGAAGTATTTGGCGGATGCCAGAGCAACTCTGGAGAGCTTCCTCAATTTATATCCGGCCAGTTTCTGTGCCGAACAAGTCAAAAAAAATCTGGATGGCCTGCCGAGTAATTGAGGTTTTTTGGGCGGCCTTTTTTGATTATTAACCACCAAACATCAATAAACAGCTCTTTAGAGTGATTTGAATTGACTTTTCTGTAGATTTTGTTAGTATAAAGGGGGCCTCTAAAAATTGCTTTTGTCACGAGAACGTGCGAAATATTCTCCGGCAAGGCGGAAGGTCAAAATCGCCGCAGGCATAGTTAAAGCTATGTCGAGGACGAAGTTTGGCCTGACAACGCCGCCGGAGGAGATTGCTGCCGTTCGCAGTAAAAATGAATTTTTAGAGGTTCTCTTAAGTTTGGCTGGAGGCATCTTCTTTGCGCTTTTATGGCCTTTTTACAGCTATATATTGAATGAGGGCTTTTGACAGTGGCAAAGGGTGATTCTAATTTGCCGTTGCATGTGATTGTAGTAGGTGGTTTGGCTGACGAGTTTGTCCGGCAGGCAATGAATTTGCTTGACCGCGGCGGCGTTGAATATGTCCTTTGCAGTGATGTCTATTCGGCTGTCGGTGATTTGGCGAAAAGCCAACGACGGGATGTTTTGGTGATTGGCCGAGTTGGACAATTAAGCAAAGAACAGGGGCGATTTTTCCATATAGCCCGCGAGAAGGGTTATAAATGTTGCTGTCTTGCCGATAGAGACCTGGTTCGCAAGCGAAAGCTAATCCTCACTGCAATTGAATCAGGGGCTTTTGTTATAGACAAACCATCTGAAATTGAAGAAGTACTGATGAAATTGATGGCAGGCGGCAGGGTATGCTCATCAGGAGAAAAAGAAAATAATAGAGCATCGGGCTTTCTTAAAGATGAATTTCTTACCACTAAAGCCGAATTAGATGCTTTACTTGAGGTCCAGTCAGATGAAAAGCTATAATTCATCTTCCAACCGAAACAATCGGAAAATTCTGCTTGTCGGTGACATTGACAAAGCCTTCCTGGATGTCGGTGACATTGCAGAGGAGCGATATGAGCTCTGCGACAATATGCTTGATGCTGTCAATTCCGCGGCAAATAATGATTTTGCGGCAATCGGCATTGTGATGGCTGGCACCTCGTCCAAATTAAGTTCGGCCCTGAGAGCGTTGCGAGGCAGCAGCGATGCTAAAATTATTCTTCTGGCACAGATGTATGAAGAGCCGATAGCGATACAACTGGTCGGCTCGGCCTGCAATGGGACAAGTGCGGCGGACGATTATTTGATTTGTCCCGTTCAGCCGGACAGGTTTTACGAGTCCATTATGACCACCGAGGCCGGCAGTGTGAGTAAGGTCGGTCTCTCCGTGCCTGTCGATGCAACAATGGAAACGAAAATCAAACACCTTGAAAGATTGGCTACGGAGGACGATTTAACCGGCCTGAAAAACAGGAGATATATCTGGGAATTTTCCCGGCAGATTATAGAGCATGCCGGCAGGGAAAATGGGCGGGTAACGCTGCTTGTTTTTGATATTGATGACTTCAAACATTACAATGACCTTTACGGCCATCTCGCCGGCGATGAGGTTTTGAAACAAGCTGCCGTTTTGATGCAGCGCTGTTGCCGCAGTCATGATGTTGTCGGCAGAATCGGCGGCGATGAGTTTGCAGTTGTTTTCTGGGATGGGCCGCAGGCAAAACCGGTTGGCTCACCCGACGAGAGACGCTCAGCCAGGGCCGACCATCCTAAAGAAGCAATCTTTATAGCAAAGCGGTTCGTAAGAGAGTTGGAGAAATCCGAATTAACAGCACTT
>JABMRO010000803.1 GCA_013202635.1 Planctomycetota bacterium | reverse complement strand
GTTCTGTAATGTTCTGTGGGACAGTCGCACAAAAGCAATGGCCGCCCCGCTTTCTAAGATTCACCTGGCATATTGTCACGAGTGCGGACTGGTTTACAACGTTGCCTTTGACCGCACACTCATGCAATACTCTGCTGCGTATGAGAATTCTCTACACTTTTCACAACGGTTCCGACAATGGGCTCAAGACACAGCAGGCCGGCTCGTCCAGCAATATCAACTGTACGATAAGGACATTATAGAGATTGGATGCGGCCAAGGAGATTTCCTGGAAATACTACAGCGACTCGGCAATAATCGAGTGCTTGGTTTTGATCCCTCTTATAACTCGAACAAAACAACGACCGACTTCGAAAAACCGGCAATAACTGTTATTCCCAAGATTTATTCCAAGACCTTCAGTAGCTATCCAGCAGACTTTATCTGCTGCCGGCATGTACTTGAACATATTGATCGACCACTGGAGTTTCTAAAGAACATTCGCAGCACAATCGGTCCGCGGAAGGCTTGTGTTGTTTACTTTGAGGTCCCAAACGCCCTATATTCCCTCGAACACATGGGCTTATGGGATATTATTTACGAGCATTGTTCCTATTTCACCTCGGAATCGCTGGCCAATCTCTTTCTGCGAGCAGGCTTCGAACCAATAGAGGTTGCCGAGTGTTATGACGGCCAGTTTCTCACAATCGAAGCTCGACCGGGAATCGATAACGCCGATACCATATCGGATTGTAAATGGGTGGTGGCCAACATCCGGCACTTGATCGATAACTTTCAAAATGTTTACAGGGAAAAAGTGCATTCGTGGCGAAGCACGTTGTCTGAACTTGGAAGCCAAAACAGCCGTATTGTTATCTGGGGTGCAGGGTCCAAAGGGATCACATTCGTAAACACTCTGAATATCTCATACAAACAGATAGAATATATTGTTGATGTCAATCCACGAAAATGTGGAAAATTCGTTCCGGGAACCGCCCAGTGCATCGTTGGGCCAGACTTCCTCAGGGAATACCACCCCGATACGACTATTATTATGAATCCTATTTACCAAAGTGAAATTCAGGCCGCTATAAGTAAGTTTGATATAGTAACAAATTTCCTTCTCGGATAATGGCAATACAAATAAACTTATCGGTCCTTTGAAGGTAACAGCTACAAAACAATCGATTCTCATCATTACAGAGACGCTTGTTCCTGACTGTTCCCGGCAATACCTGGAGACCTTTGTAAGAACCGGCCTAAACACAATTTATGAGACTTTTTTTTCTGAAGAGGACAACCTGGAAAACCGATTTACAATGAGGGATAGTACTCTATAACTATGTTGCTTGCGAGATATGGAATGGAAATAAAACAAAATCCCAACTTTAGTGTGCAAAATGAGGCACGGATATGTGTGTTCTCTCAACGGCACTTGCAACAACTGCTGTCGGCATGTGGTGATTATGAATTTGAGGATTTGCTCTGTGAATTCGACGATGTGGATATTCTGACCGCGCGACCCTCTCAAGGCTTTAAGATCAAAAGACGTATTTCGAACCAAATTGCAGGCCGCACCTCAATTGCCTGCGTTAATCCCGGAGTAAGAAAGCAGAGGATTGACAGGGATTATGAACTCTTTTTTGCCAAGTTCCTTTTACAGGAAGATTTATTATCTTTAAACGCCCTTAAGAAATGGAGGGAGCACTGTCGAGTCGCTATTTGCTGGCTTGCAGAGACGTGGGTGGACAAAGTGAAAAAATGGAAAGGCTTAGCAAAATTTCTGTCTCAATTCGATTATGTAATTGTCAATTGCTTTGAAAGCGTTCAGCCAATGCAGGATTTGATTAAGCGCCCCTGTTTATACGTACCGCCGGGCATCGACGCAATTAAATTCTGCCCTTATCCCAATCCCCCCTTACGCTCTGTTGATGTATATTCCATAGGACGTAAATCACAGGTAACTCATAGAGCGCTTTTGAAAATGGCCGAACAAAAGAGGATATTCTACGTTTATGATACGATCATTCGGAAAGAGACAGATCGTCATGCAGAACACCGCAGTTTGATTGCAAACATAGCAAAACGGAGTCGCTATTTCCTGGTAAATCCGGCCAAGATCGACCGACGGTTCGAGACATGCGGACAAAACGAAGTCGGCTTTCGTTATTTTGAAGGAGCCGCGGCCGGCACAGTCATGATTGGTGAGTACCCGGAAACAGAGGTTTTTAGAGAGCACTTTGGCTGGCCAGACTCGGTAATACGCGTGCCATTTGACTCACCGGACATTACTGATATCCTTGCAGAGCTTGATTCGGAGCCGGAGCGGATAGCCGAAGCCCGAAAGAACAATATTGTCCAATCACTTCTACGCCATGACTGGGCCTATCGATGGAGTACTATTCTGAACATAGCTGGTCTTAAACCAAATGCCGCTCTTACAGACCGATTAGAGTACCTGAACAAGCTGGCCGAAGAAATCAAATCTGATTCTGCTATGCCCAATCAGTCCCAAGGTAGTGATAAGCAGCGTTAAATTCGCATAAAGAGTGGACCAGGAATTGGGTGCAGGTCAAGATCGTCAGGTCATTACCATCAAACGTGTCTGCAAATGGGGGGATTACAGCTGTGCCCTAGCGTATGCATGAAAGATTAATCGAAGCGGCCAATTGATAGTGGGCATCGGGACTATAGTAGGCTGCGGCCCCTAATTCAAGGGCGTTGGATTGTTTCCCATCAGCAGAAGTGGCACAGATTACCTGTCGTTCCCTATGAGGTTGTCGATGTCTGAGTTTGAACTGAAAAATGTCGGAATTCTTCGATAAATTCGTGACTCCATTTTGTCTCCACAAATGCCAAATTTGATGAGTGATGGGAACACCAAACCTCAAATTCTTCTTGCCGAAAAACGGAGCCCCTGGTTCCAACGACAGTCCGGCGAATCGGGATCACCCACTTCCACAATCAAGTTGCCGCTGTGAAGGATTCGCGTTCCAGCGTGGATGGGTTGCGGATTATCTGCTGCAAAAGCAGTTCGGTAAATAGCCGTTAAAATAGCGACTGATAATAGAAAAAAAATATCTTTTTCATGCGTGCCCACCTCAAATCCGCGGATTTGCATCCGATCACAATAGCCTGTAGTTTCGAAACCAACTCTAATATCACCATCATAACACATAGGAGGGCAGAAACCAACTCCTGTTTGGCTATATCTGTACTCATTACTCTGTCGTCGCACAGTTTGATGAGGCGCAGATTTAAGACGAATAGAATCTACTGCGAAAACCCGAATAGAGGAATGAACCAATCAAATCAAACTATGGACTTGACAGGCCTGGCTTCATAGAGGCTTCAATGACCGGTGCCACCTTTGGGCAAGACTTGAGCTTTTTTCACCAGATCTAACAAATAAGGTGTACACGAATGTTGATCCTGTCCCCACTCTATGCGGAGGACCAAATTCCAATTATCCTACGCTTTTTTCCTCAGAACACGCTTAGCACGTCTCTGGGGATTTCTCTTCGCAGATTATTTCAAATCCCCGGCCGTTTGCTTCGCCAACGTTGGTCGACAGAAGACGTATGCTTCTCAAAATGGTGAGAAAAGAACTTGATGTGGCGTTCAGTGTAGCTATACTCTTATAAAGGTTGGACCGTTAAATAGAGGCAGATCAGAAGTATATCGATATCCTCGAAGCGTACGAGCGACTGGAATAACGAGTTTTTTCGGTCAGTAAGAATAGCACAGCTAAGGTTTTTGATGAATTATTTATATGGAGGTGTAACTATGATTATTCAAAATAACACCAAACGAATATCACTTATAGTTTGCATGCTGCTTTTATTATCCGGGGCCATACAAGCGCGGGAGTATCATGTTTCGGTTAAAGGTGATGATACAAACAAAGGGACAGCCAAAGCTCCTTTTGAAACAATTTCCAAGGCAGCGGAGGTTGCACAACCCGGCGACTTCATAACAGTGCATAAGGGAACCTATCGCGAACGCATCAACCCACAGCGTGGCGGTGAGTCTGATAAGAAACGCATCGTTTATCAGGTTATCCCTGGCGAGAAAGTCGTCATCAAGGGCTCCGAAGTCATCAAGGGCTGGCGGAAGGTACAAAACAACACATGGAAGGTCGCCATCCCAAATAGCTTTTTCGGGGATTTCAACCCGTACAG
>JABMRO010000802.1 GCA_013202635.1 Planctomycetota bacterium | reverse complement strand
TTCTCGGGATATTTATGTGTTCTTCATCCTTATCAGGTTGCACAGTTAAGAACACATTCCGATTGGTTCAATGCGCAACTTCATGCAGGACCCCGGGATGATAAAGGCAATAATGTTTTTGCCGGTGTTAATAATGCCGCAGAAGTAGGCGTTTGGAATAACTTCTACATTATGGAATCGAATAAAATCGGTTCCGGCGCACAAACGCATTTGAAGGGCGAAGAAGTTCTTGACGGAAATGCCGATTCAAACGTGAGAAGGGCAATCTGTATGGGTGCAGGTTCGGTAGCTTATGCGGAAGCAGGTATACCGTCTCACGAAACCGAAAACAGGGATTACGGAAATATTAATGGTCTCAGCATCGGGAATATTTTCGGTTGCCAGAGAGCGGATTATTTCTGTGACATCACAGACGGGACAGCAGTAAAGTCTCAGAATCTTATTGTTGTCACAACGTACAGCCCAGCCACCGTTATTTAATTAATGGTGTGTAAAATAAATAGGGTGGATTTCACCCCCCAAATAACCATAAACCGTTTGGTTACCCACTTAATCCACCCTATTTGGAAAAAGTATATGAGAATATTTTTACTATTTTTATTTATTTGTAGTTCGGCAGTTGCAGATGATTTTTTTGACGATCGTGGTGTATGGTATCCCATGCAAACTGTTACAATGGAGGATAGCGAACGAGTATCATTTGGAGTAATTGATGTATCTGACAGAGAACCGGAACTTAATATTTTAGTTTATGGTGAGGGACCTGACGATTCTCTTGTTTTTACACTTACCATATACGGAATGATGAGTCCTGATATTGCAGATACGAATAAATCAGTTTCTATTTTCAGCAGCACACAAAATCTTGACGAAGGCGGTATAGCGCTTGCAGACACACTTGACTCGAATCAGATGTTTCCATACTTATATGGGAATCTTTATAATATAAATAACGCAGATAGTACATATTTCGACTTATGGTTTTTCATGAAACAAAAAGACATAACATTATTACGAAAGTGAAGGAGAACATAATGTTAGCAAGCAAACTTGTAGAAGTTAAAATGGTAGTTGTTGAAGCAATCGGTACACGTAAAGCGTTCGGCCCCCCACTCGATATAACCTTCGGCCCCTTGAAAGGATGGAAGGGTGATTGTGCCGAAATGGATGAGGATGATGCCCGTTCACTTTTGGGCGGAGAAGCATTAAAGGCAACCTCCGGTGAAAGAATTGCCACCGAAAAGAAAGACATGAAAAAGAATCCAGAGAAATATACGGAGAAACAGTTTGAACCTGCAACAGGTAAAGTAAGCGAAATAAAAAATGTTTCCAAAATTTCCGAAGAAGAACGACACGGTATGACGGTTGATTTTGCATTAGCAAGACCGATACAGGAAAAGAAAGAGGCGGTGAAATAATTGGCCGAATATGGACAAACAGCAGCACAGATAATGTCAGATTTGCGGACTGTGGCGCATTATACCGATGATGATGCTCATAATACGCTACTATTGAGTTGGATGAATGCAGCAATACGTGAAATTTGCCGAATTGGCGATTGGCCAGACTCGAAAAATATAAACGCTACTTTAACAACTGATGGTGCTGCCAGTTATGATTTAACTGCTGAAACAAGTCCCGGCCCGACTTTTGGAAGAATTGTTGCCGGTACTGTAAGAATGGGCGTATATCATATATGGCCGATGTCGAAAAGCCGAATGGATAAGATTGATCCTGACAGAACACACGGCGGAATCGTATCACATTATGACCTTATTAACAAAAAAACGTTGGTATTATGGCCTGCCGGATCAGACGGTGACACATTAACTTTTGATTGGATAGCATATCCGGCTAAAATTGATGCAGACACAACGGAAGCAAATATGCCGTTCGATCCCGCAATAAATGATTTTATATTCGAAGGTGCTGCATGGCGTGTGGCGAGAGAAGTCGGTCAATCGGATTGGTATACGAAAAAGCGTGACTATTTCAAAAGTTTAGAATCAGCATTATTAACACAAAAACCAGTACGGTTAGGTTCTAATCAGACCATACCAGTAGTATGTTAATAAAGTAAAACAATTTTTAAACTTTTGCAAGGAGAAATACGATGTTTAGA
>JABMRO010000801.1 GCA_013202635.1 Planctomycetota bacterium | reverse complement strand
CCGCAGGCTTATACCTACCCCGATTACAGACAGCAATGCTACTTCGATTTTTTTGATAAAGTCAGAACCAGATTAATGGAGCAGTTAAAATCGAAACGTTGATCATATTAGCGATAATTCTGCTTGCAGGCTCATTTGTGCTGTCGGTTATTTTGACAATAGTTGCCAAAAAGCTGGCCATTCGAGCAGGATTGATTGCCCAGCCGGCTCAAGACAGATACCACCGAACAGTTATTCCCCTCGGCGGCGGTATTGCAATATTCAGCACTATCTCAATTATCATCTTTGCAGCTATCGCAACAGGAAGATTTCTGGCTGTCCCCGGCTACCTTGATTGGCTCGGCAGTTCAGTCACCATACACACTGAGGGCTTTATAAGCAAAATCGGTCAACTCGTGATTATATTGCTCGTTGTTCTTGTTTTGTTTGCTCTCGGCCTGTGGGATGACAAAAAACATCTCAGCCCATTTTTCAAACTCGCCGTCCAGTTTGCAGTTGCAATAATTGCCGCTTTCTTTGCGGATATCAGGGTTGAACTGTTTATCGAAAGCAAAATAGTTACTTCTTTGCTTTCTGCTGTCTGGATAGTTCTGATTATTAACGCGTTTAACTTTCTTGATAATATGGACGGTGCTTCCGCCGGTATCGCTGTCATAATAAGCTGTATTTTACTAACTGCGGCCGCTTTAAGCGGCCAGGTTTTTGTCGGCAGTTTAACACTTGTTTTTATAGGAACATTATTGGGCTTTTTGGTATTTAATTTCCCCCCTGCTAAAATATTCATGGGAGACGCCGGCTCACTCGTTGTGGGTTTTTTTGTTGCATTGCTGACCGTGCGCACCACTTATTATCATGAAGCGTTAAGCGGGTCATGGTATCCTGTTTTTATGCCGCTGCTGGTTATGGCGGTTCCGCTCTATGATTTTATCAGCGTGACAGTGCTGCGCATAAGCCAGGGTAAAAGCCCCTTTATTGGTGATACTCAGCATTTCTCCCATCGATTAAAAAGACACGGCTTGACCGACACCCAAACAGTCCTGACGTTATACTTAGCTACACTCTGTACCGGGCTTGGAGCGATTTTTCTCTATCAGGTTAATCTGGCCGGCGCAATTCTAATCATTATTCAAACAGTTATGGTATTATCTATTATCGCTATTTTTGAAACCACCTCACATAATGATAAAACCAACGATTAATCCGGCCGAACCCAAAAGCAAAGCATTAGTATGCCTGGAATACATACTCCTTGTTTTGTGCGTTTGTGTAATTGTGCTTCGCACAACATTTGCCGAAGGCCCAACGGTGCAGACAGCCACACTGCCATCGAGTATAAGCGACAGCATGTACTACTTACCAATATGGAGGGCAGTGCTGATATCTTCGTTCAGCATGTTTGTATCAACTGCATTGATATTTTCCTTCGTAGCCTGGATTGTATTGAGTCTTTGCGGCAGGAAGTTTTCATACCGCCTGAGCGGTATTGAAACAGGCTTGCTGCTTTTCTGTGTAGCGGCTGTTATTTCCGGTCTTGCAGCGCCTGATAAGCGAGGAGCGATTAGCAGCTTCACCGGGCTTGTGGCACCGGTACTTATGGCCCTGCTGCTCGTACAAATTCTTGATTCACAGACAAAAATAAAACTCATATTAGTTCTCATTGTCGCGTTGGGTATAGTCTCAACCTATCGGTGTTGGGAACAGTATTACGATAATGAGGAAATGATTAAATTTTACGAGCAGGATCCCGATGCGGCCCTCGCACAGCAGCGAATTGACCCAAACAGTTTGGAAGACTTTCAGTTCAAACATCGTCTTTACTCAAAGGACATCAGCGGCTTTTTCACAACAAGTAACTCCGCCGGTTCTTTTGCACTGCTGGCGTTTTTTGCGGCTGTTGTATTGCTTTTCGAAAGATTAAAAAAACGAAATCCCGATTCTCTTGAAATTGCATGGCTGATTATGCGCGGTATAGCAGTTGTTGTTCTAATTTTTGGCCTTGTAATCACTAAAAGCAAAGGCGCAATTATTGCCTCAATCTTCGCTGCAACAATGTTCGTTATTTATCTTTGTCTTGGCAACCGGCTGAGAGCTCACAAAAAAGCGATATTGATTGTTTGTTTACTATTGAGTATTGCAGGCGGCTGGATGGTACTCCAGTATGGACTAACACACGGCCGACTACCGGGCGGTAATTCAATGCTCGTAAGATGGCAGTACTGGGACGCTTCAGCTAAGATGTATGCCGACCATTTGTTTACAGGGGTTGGTCCCGGCAACTTCGCACACTTCTATCCACATTACAAACCAGCTTCCGCGTCGGAATCAGTCGCTGACCCACATAGCTTTCTACTCAGTATCCTTACTCAATACGGCCCCATCGGGCTTATTGGATTTTTAGCTATGATATGTATGCCATTGTGGACAGTATTATCTGGCAGACTTGCACACAGTTCATCGGATGCTCATCCGTCCGAACTAACTTTCAAAAAAACGGCTATTGTCCTGGCAATAATTGTCTCGGCTGTTTTACTGCTCATTCGACCGATTATATTTCCTCTGCCACCGTCTGCTACGCCTCAGGAAAGACAAGCCGGGATAATCATATTATATATTATGCCTGTGATTATATTCATAGCAGGTTTCCTGCTCGCATCCGCCGGTGAGACGGCAAAAATGCCTCACTCAGGTATTACAATCGCGGCTCTTTTCTGTGCTGTCTTGGGCGTTGCTTTTCATAACTTGATAGACTTTGCTATTTTTGAGCCCGGAGTATTCACGGTTTTCTGGGTGATAATAGCTTGTCTGATTGCAATATATTCTCAAACATATCCACGACCGCAAGTCGTGCTAAAGCCTGCTCCCTTTGTAAAGATACTGACGTTGGCAGCAAGCCTGGTATTAATTGTTGTTTATCTCAATTATGTTGTAATTCCTGTAAGTAAAACCAGCGCTAAAATCCAGTCGGCAAACCGGGCCATATTTGCCGGCCGATTCGAGCAAGCCCACAGGCTACTGGACCGGGCGTCTGAAGACGACTCTTTAAGCTCCGACGCCCTATCACTCAACAGCAAACTGTATCTACACCATTTTAAGGTTACATCGAGTGTCAATCGTGACTTGCTTGTAGCAGCAGAAAAGCAGTCGCTGGGTGCAATTCATCGCAACAGTGCCGCTTTTAAAAACTATGAACGTCTTACAGAAATATATACTCTGCTCGCGGACATTTCCAAACAGCAGGAAAAAACCGACTGGCTTAATAAAGCCTTCGATAACACCTCGTTTACAGTTGAGCATCTTTATCCCGGCTGCGCCCGGCTGCGTATCGAACTTGCAAAAATCTCAGATCTTTTGGGCAAAACTGATATAGCAATCAGCCAATATGAAAAAGCCATTGAAATCGAAGATGAATATCGTGCTCAGTTTAGAGAAATGTACCCCAAAAGAGAGGATATTGTCAGCCGACTCGGGGACAAGAAATACCTATTTGCAAAACAGCGGATAAAATACCTTACAAGCCAACCAGCTCCCTGATACGATGTGCTAATTGGGTATTACGATAAACGAGCTATTATCTCATCAGGTATATCGAAGTTAGCGTATGCGTTCTGCACATCGTCGTGGTCATCGAAAGCCTCCATCAGCGAAATTATTCGCCTGGCTTTATGCTCGTCGTTAATCTCAATAGTATTTTGGGGCACCATTGAGATTTCAGCTACCTCGGTAGCTATTTCTTTTTCCTGGAGTGCCTTTTTCAATTCTTCATAAGCACTGGGATCACATGTTATTTCAAAAACCTCCCCCGTATTTTGCATATCATCGGCGCCGGCGTTCAGAGCGATTTCCAAAAGCTGCTCTTCATCGGTGTCAGAGGTATTCACCGTAATAAGCCCCTTATTACTGAACATCCAGTTAACACATCCGCTTGTACCTAATGAACCACCATGTTTTTCGAACAGCCTCTTAACTTCCGGCGCAGTTCGGTTACGGTTATCCGTCAGTGCTTCCACCATTATAGCCACACCGCTTGGTCCATATCCCTCGTAAAGAACTTCTTCGAAATGAACACCCTCCAGATCGCCGGTTCCTTTTTTTACCGCCTTTTCAATCGTATCCTTTGGCATATTGGCGGCTTTGGCCTTGTCGATTGCATATCGCAAAGTCAGATTTGTGGCCGGATCGCCGCCCCCATTTTTAGCCGCGACTATTATCATTCGAGCGATTTTGCTCCATGCTTTGCCGCGTTTTGCATCGACCGCAGCCTTTTTATGTTTTATTCCTGCCCAGTGTGAATGACCTGACATGACTGCTCCTAACCAAGCATATAAATTACCAAATATAAACTATTTGCTGAACATTATAGCTTCTTTTGAAAAAAAGTAATTATTTTTCCATCAAAATTACTTTGTTCCAAGTTTGACCTGATGTTTTCTTCTGTGACTCCTGTCTTGTGCTCTTAATCGACTCTTTAGCTTAGGGGGTCAGCCAAATTCCTCTAAATGTTTTTTTCTCAGGGTCAATCAGGTATTTGTTTTGGCAGGTACCGTCTTTGCGGAATTCCCCTTTCATACACTCCCATGCTCCGTCAACCTTGATATGCAAACTACCATCATCACTAAGCACAAAAAACCTGTCTGAGTTGTTAAAGGTAACCATCGCCTCAGGACTAAAATCACTTTGACTTAATCGCCGCACTATTACCGGTGATTTTTCTTTTTTTCCCGACCATCGATATAAGGCAAACTTTGGGCTATCGTCAAAACTGCCGGCGATAATAAGGTATACCTTGTGGAAATGGGAATACTCCATACTCCTTATCCCCAGGCCGGCCAAATCCCATGACATCAACTCACCAAAAATTGGCGTTTTGCAATCTTCAATTACCTGCTTGGGATTATTCAAAGGTACAACAAGAGCTTTTGTATGCCTGGTTACTCTATCAACCAGACGAGGATTTCTGAATCCGATATAGATTGTCCTTCCATCAGCCGATGAACAAAACCCCTCAATATTAAGGCCTTCTTCTTTCGGCGCAAGTTTTTTGCGTTCTTTTTTTGGAAGCTCGGCTACATCGAATCGAGTTGCTCTATCCAATCTCAAATAACGCATATTCTCAGCCTTTACCAGACTATGGATAAGAGTTTTGCATGGTGTGCCTATGGGGGTAATAGTAACATTCCCATTTTCGACCTTAAAAGTGGTAGCAAAAAAACGATACCGGTTAGGCCTCATTTTCCCATCTTTATTTCTGCCGTGCGAACTAATCCAATAGATACGCTGCCCAATTATTGTCGCACCCTCAATATCGACCTCCGGGTGTTCCGGATCGATACCAAGAAACTCCGTCATATTATACGAAAAAAGAGGTAACCCGCCTTTAGTAGTTTTGTAAACTCTTAAGACATTGTTCTCGTCGTCAGCAACAATGAACATATCCTGGCCTACCGCCACCGCAGCTGACGCATCACTGGTCCGGCGATAAACAAGAGTTCCTGCTGTGTCCTCATTACCAAAAGCAAGACTTACGGCGCTGCCTATCCATACATAGAATACAAATCTGATTATAATTTTCATTTCACACTCAACTGAGCATTTAGCCCATTTGATAAAATACGTACTGTCGATTTGTTACATATTTTAACGTGCATGTGCCAATTTTACCATATCTAAACAATTTCTACAACTGTTGCAGTAATATCTGGGCCTTTTTTGATTGGGGCGGTGTTATATATAGGGATTAATTCAGCTAATATAAGTGCAGAAATGACAAGAATATAAAGTAGCGAATATAACCAAATATAAAAGCAATAAAAAAGGGTTTATTGAATCAATCGTTATAAGCCCAGTGCTTTTGGCTTTAATGTGCGATTACGCTCGATATCCTGAATACCGGCAATAACAACGCAATGGCAATCGTTCCAATAATACTACCTAAGATTGTTATCATTATCGGCTCTATAAGTGTCATAACATTCCTGATTGAAGCCTCGAGCTTTTTTTCATAAAAGACTGATATTTTATCACAGACTTCGCCAAGTTTGCCGCTTTTTTCCCCGGCTTTGAGCATTTGTATAATACCAGGGACAATTAATTTGCTGCTCGGCGAAATCATAATGGACTCCGACAACTGGTAACCATCCCGAATTTTTTCATCCACACCGGCCCAAAGTCGTCTAAAATAGTAATTATCACATGAGTCCTGAATCACTACTATCGACTCCAATAGGTTAACACCTGTATTGACCATTGTCGCCATAATACGCATACTGCGGGTTACTATCGTATCAATAAACATTGTGCCCAATACAGGGGTGCGGATTTTGATGAAATCGATCACCCGCCGACCGATTAATGTCTTTGACCAGTAATATAATCCCACTGACGTCAATATCAGTGCTGTCAGAAAAACCGTCATCGCTTTAAAATTGCCTAAAAATCTACTGAAACCAACTAAAACTTGAGTTATTTTTGGCAGCGCTGCCCCCTTTGATTCATAAATCCTCATGAACCTCGGCAACACAAAAAACATCAACGTCCCTGTTGCCGCCACTGCCATTAACGCCATTATAAATGGATACGTAAGCGCACCTTTAATACGTTTGCGGGTTTCGGATTCGAAGTTCAGATAGCCGCTGAGTACACTAAGCATTTCAGCCATTTTGCCGGACGCTTCCGAGGCCCTTACCATACTTATAAACATTGTATTGAATACTTTTGGATAGCCAGCTAATGCTTTTGAAAAATTCTCTCCGCTTTTGACTGTTTCAGCTACCTCCATAATTACCATCTTAAACGCTCCGTATTCAGCCTGCTCTGCAATGGCATCAAGAGCATCGCTAAGCACAACTCCGCTATCAATCATCACCGACAACTGTGTTGTGAATAGTATAAGCTCTGCCTGCTTAACTTTTACTCTGCACAGTTGCAGACGCACCGGCACTTTAGCTTGTGCACGGTCCGAGCCGTAATGTCTTTGCATACGGTAACTCGAATCGGTTTCGACGTTTTTAAATGTCCCAGAATCGTATCTTCCTTGCCCCTGCTTGTTGCCAGCCGGCGGTGACTCCTGGCTTTTCTTTGCAGAATCAAGCTCTTCTGTAATTTTTGTTGCCGAAACAGTCATTTATTTTTATCCCACATTATGGATTTAGTATTACACACAGCAAAGCTCATAATATTTCTGATTGCGCCGTTCTCAATACTTCCTCAATAGAAATAATGCCTGCCTTTACCTTCTCGATTCCATCCAATTGCAAAGAAATCATTCCATTCTCGAGCGCCTGTGCCCTCAATTTCTTTAGGCTCTGCCGCTCATTAATCATTTCCAGAATTTTTTCATTCGGTACAAAAAGCTCGTGAATGGCAATTCGACCAACATAACCGGTGTTCCGGCATTTCTTGCAGCCTACACCGCGATAAAATTCCGGAGTTTCTATGCCTGAATTTCCAACAACCTTCTTTATACTTGTGGGTGGTTCATACTCTGTTTTGCAATTCGGACATATTTTCCGCACAAGTCGCTGGGCCAAAACTGCAATAAGTGAAGCACTTAAAAGGTAAGGCGCAACACCCAAATCCAGTAAACGAGTTACTGCTCCGGGAGCATCATTCGTATGCAGAGTTGATAGAACCAGATGACCTGTCAGCGCCGCCTGCACAGCAATATTGGCTGTAGCTTTATCACGAATCTCGCCAACCATTACTATATCAGGATCCTGCCTTAACAAACTTCGCAGGGCTGTTGAAAATTCAAAACCTGCTCCTTCGTTTACCTGGAATTGATTTATCCCCTCAATATTGCACTCCACCGGATCCTCTACCGTGCAGATGTTAACCTCTTCGCTGTTTAACTCAACAAGTGCCGCATAAAGAGTAGTATTTTTGCCTGAGCCGGTCGGACCTGTGACCAAAACTATACCGTTTGGAGATTGTATTACCTGCCTGAACAACTGAAGGTTTTCATAGGCAAATCCAAGTGACTCAAGGCTGAATACAATTTTCTGGGGATCGATAATTCTAATAACCACTTTTTCGCCATAGTTGCCTGGCATAACCGACACCCGCAAATCGATGGGCCTGCCTTCTACTAAAACATGTATACCACCATCCTGTGGCAGACGTCTCTGGGCAATGTCCAGTTCAGCCATAATTTTGACACGTGAGACTATCGCCGAATGCATCTGATAAGGCGGACACATCTTCTCATATAACCTGCCATCAACTCTGTATCGAACCCGCAGTTTCTTATCATCCGGCTCTATATGAATGTCACTGGCATTTTCCCGTACGGCATTATAAAGTAGATAATTAACCAGCTTTACGACAGGTGATTGCCCGGCCACCTCTTCAAGGTCGCTTATATCCTGCGTAATGTTTTCTATCAGCGTAAAGTCTTCCAGTCCCTCGTCATCTATAATGTCGTCAATGACAAAGACATTGGCAGCCGGTAAATATGTCTGCAGAGTGGCCTTGATGTCCTTACTTGTAGAACATACTACTTGAACTTTACAGCCGCTTAT
>JABMRO010000800.1 GCA_013202635.1 Planctomycetota bacterium | reverse complement strand
TGATATCTTGTATCATATACTGCATGGCTCATTCTTTTGATGGTCATGCAGCTTATTATACTAAATTCCTAAAACAAAGGTAACCCTTCCCTCCTAGTGCTCCCGCACGGGGTATCTAGGGTTATTTTCTCATGAAGCGGATTTTGTCGGAATTGTATGCTATAATGGGAAGTAGTAAATATATATCTCCGCAAGCGTCGACAGAAGACAGAACGAAAGCAGGCCGTATTAACCAAAATCTCCGAAGCTCAAAAACAATTGATAACATAGGAGACTAAGGCTAGGGTAGTCCATGGCCGGTTTAAGATTATGGACGTATGGCAGTCTAACCAAAGCAAAAGGAGGTCGAAAATGTTTACAGAATCCAAGAACAGCATTAAATTTACCAGGCGACAGTTTCTCAAGGGAGGAGCAGCTCTTGCTGGAGCTGCTATGGTGCCAGGACTCTGGAACCCGACGAAAGCATTTGCAGCAAAGGGGGACACGTTAGTTATTGCCGCACCGGCTACCCCACAGAGTCTTGACTGCAATTTCGATGTCAGTCTCGGGACATTCGATTCTATCGGTGCGCTTTATGATAATCTCCTCGAATTTGTCCCGATTACTGATCCAAAGGTTCCCACAGTCCATCGTGAAGATATCGCATATTACCCGAAGAAAGTTGGTTACACCAATGTGAGGGGTAAGCTGGCGGAGAATTGGGACCTTGACCCTGATGGACGTTGGGTGCGGTTTCATCTGCGCAAAGGTGTCAAGAGCAATTGGGGTAATGAGTTGACCGCAGATGATGTCAAGTGGACCTGGGATCGTAAGCTCGCATTAGGCGCATTAGGTGCGTTTTACACCTCAACCATGGGCATTTTTAGACCTGAACAGAACGTGGTCGAAGATCGCTACACTTTCTCGTTTCGGCTGGATGCGCCTAATCCTTTGTTGTTAAGAATGCAGCCCAACCTGTACTGCCCGATCTACGATTCCAAAAAGTGCAAGGAAGTAGGAGGAAAGGACGATCCCTGGGCGAGGAAATTCATCGAAAACGACTCGGCCGGTTTCGGCCCTTATAGGCTAAAACGACTGGTCCGCGGTCAGCAAGCCGAATTTACGGCCCGTGATGATTATTATTACAAGCCTGACAAGCCTTACATGAAAAGAGTGATCTTTAAGGAGGTGCCTCAGTCCGCCGCAAGGGTATCGCTATTGCAGGGCGGTGCTGTGGATATTGCTCAGTATCTTCAACCGCTGGAGTTGATTGCCTTGCGGAAGGCATCAGGAGTATCGGTTGAGACAGTCGCTGCAACCTTCATGATCTGGATCGAGTTAAATGCAAAAATCAAGCCTTTTGACAATGTCGATGTAAGACAGGCAATGAACTACGCGATGCCGCAACAAGACATTTTGAAAACAGTATACCAAAATCTTGGCAGCCCCCTTCATGCTTGCATGCCGGACATTTACCCTGGCTGGGCGGGGAATTATTACACCTACGAGTCCAACCTTGAAAAGGCGAAGGAGTTGCTTGCTCAGAGCGGGTATGCCAACGGTTTCAAGACGACTCTGTCATATAATGCTGGTGACCCAGTGCAAGAACCAATCGCCATCCTTTATCAGACTTCGCTTAAGAAAATTGGCGTGGATCTCCAACTGCGGAAGGTTCCGGCAGCGACGTTTTATAATAATGTCACTGAACGAAAACAGCCAATGATCTTTTATGTGGATTCGCCGTGGTGTCCCGACCCTGGCTATTCGATGACGCTATATTTTCACTCCAAGTCTTATGTGAACTACAGCAACTACTCCAACGCCAAGGTGGATGAACTTATTGATGCAACCGCCCGAACTGCGGATATGGGAGCACGAATCGAGATGATGGACCAGGCGCAGAAAATAATAATGTCAGAGGCGCCATGGGCGTTCATAGCCTATCCTAATTACTCGTTGGCCAGAAAATCAGACCTGCAGGGATGGACATATTACACGTCGAACAATATCCGCTTCCAGGATTTTTACCGGGAGGGTTAAACAAGAATGATGATGGAACTATCCATCTTTCATGATGCAGGGGTTTGGAGACGCCATTTAGGATGCTGAGAAATCATGGGTACCGTGTTGAATGATAAAACTAAAACAGGCATGGTATGTGATATGAAGAATGGCGGTCAAAAAACCCCCGGATCGTTAAGAAAAAAGGGTCGGGTGCTTGGCGCTCTGTCAAACATTAGGTTTTTTCTGGCGGTGCTTCGTGCCCGACCTATGTTTGCCATAGGTTATGGCCTCGTCTTTATGGTATGTTTGGTGGCGGTTACTGCACCATGGATTGCGCCATATCCACCTGAGACAGCCAATGCTGCTGAGTATCTCCAAGCGCCGAGCCTGCGTCACTGGCTGGGCACGGATGCGGTTGGGATGGACATATTCAGCAGAATCATTTACGCTCCACGCTACGACCTTACAATAGCCCTGGCGGCCACCCTTTTGGCGGCGGTTCTGGGATCATCGCTTGGCGCTATAGTCGGATACTATCAAGAAGGAGGTGGATTGAGTAGTCTTGTCGCTGCATTTGTAATTCGCGCTTCAGACGTGCTTCAGGCATTTCCGTTCTTCGTTTTCGCCATTGCTGTGGTGGCTGTTATCGGCCAGAGTATACAAAGTGTCGTCATTGCAATTGCCTTTGTCAACACTCCCATTTACCTGCGCTTAATGCGCAGTCAGGTTCTGTCCGTTCGCCGTATG
Source organism: Planctomycetota bacterium (assembly GCA_013202635.1). GTDB lineage: Bacteria > Planctomycetota > Phycisphaerae > Sedimentisphaerales > Anaerobacaceae > NIOZ-UU13. The sequence continues at coordinate 6,312 of JABMRO010000800.1, read as the reverse complement.
CGGTATATTGAGGCAGCTTATATTGGAGGCGTCTCGGATGCCGGAATTCTTATCAAACACGTCATACCCAACTCCATGGCGCCGGTGTTGGCACATCTGTCGGTTAATATCGGATGGTCAGTGTTGCTTGCAGCAGGGCTCAGTTTTATCGGCGCCGGTGTCGAAGCGCCAACCCCAGAGTGGGGCCTCATGATCGCAATGGGGTTTCAGAACATAGTGACCGGCCAGTGGTGGCCATCTGTATTTCCAGGGATAGCTCTGGCCGTCACGGTATTTGGCTTTGCCCTTATTGGATCCAGCGTTGAAGTCATCTTGGATCCAGCGAGGCGCCGTGTACTTGCGGGCTCTATCGGCAAATAACACGCTTTCGAGAACCTGCAGTAGAAGCAATTAACACACGAGAAATTTGAGGAGCAGATGCGGATTGCGCGCTATATCTTAGGTCGCCTTCTTTTCATTGGGCCACAGATCCTTGGAATCGTTTTGGTGAGTTTTTTTCTGCTTAAGCTTATTCCAGGTGACCCCGCTATCATGATGCTTGGGCCTTTCGCTACGGGTGATGCTCTGGCCGAACTCAGGTCGAATCTTGGACTCGACAAGCCTATTGTCGTCCAGTTCGGATACTACATCGCCAATTTTGTGCAAGGGGATTTGGGGAAATCTTGGCAGACGACTCGCCCGGTTCTCGAGGACCTTCTCAAAAGATTCCCTGCGACCATCGAGTTGATCAGCTTTGCCATGCTTACGGCTTTGGCAATTGGATTGCCTTTAGGCGTGCTGGGTGCACATTTGAAACGTGGAGTGTTGCGCAAGATCGCTGACTACTATGGCCTATTGGCTGGGGCTCTGCCCGATTTCTGGCTTGGATTGATTTTTATTTTCATATTTTTCACTGTGCTAAAATGGGTCCCTGCACCCTTGGGTCGACTAGATATCTATATAATAACACCCCCTGCGGTTACCGGCATGTACGCTATCGACAGCATCCTGGCTTGGGATTGGGAAGCGTTCCGGTCAGCCGTCGGCCATCTGCTGCTACCGGTCCTTACACTGGGACTGATAAATGCTGGGCCGATCATCAAGATGACTCAGTCAACAACTGAAAGGATGCTTGAATCCGACTTTACAAGATATAGCGAGATGTGTGGACTGCCGAAAAACGTCGTTGTTCGTCAGGCGTTGCTTAACTCTCTTCCTCCGGTGATCACAATGGTCAGTGTTCTATACGGTTTTCTGATCGGTGGGGCGGTTCTTGTTGAGATCGTCTTCAGTTGGGGAGGCGCCGGTCAGTATGCTGTCCAGGGTGTGCTGAATGCTGACATCAACCCAGTACTGGGATTTGTGTTATTTGCGGCAGTCTTGTCACTCATTGTCTATTTAGTCGTTGACCTCATATGTTTCGCTATTGATCCCAGGACACGAGATTGAAAATGCAGCAGTTTTCCGTCACTAAGACAAGCCTTTTCCCTTCTCAGAAGAATCGGGCGTTGCTCCAAACAGTTTTGGAGGTTTCCGACTTGCACGTATCATTTCCTGTGTACGGGGCTGAGCCAATCGCTGCTGTGCGAGGTGTCAGTCTGGCATTTGCGCAGGGCGAGGTTGTCGGTCTTGTCGGTGAGTCTGGATCGGGGAAAACGGTATTGGCAAGGGCGATCATGGGGCTCGTGCCGCCTCCTGGCCGAGTAATACAGGGAAGAGTTTTGTTTGAGGGCCGTGACATTGGAGAAATGAGTGAGGATGAAATGCGCAATGTTCGAGGGCGAGAAATTTCGATGGTGATTCCAAATCCGCGTAGTGAACTAAACCCCTTGCTTCGTGTGGGGAAACAGATAGCCAGCGTTGCAAAATACCATCTTGATATTGGCTGGGCTGAGGCAGAGCGAATGGCAGAAGATATGCTTCGCAAGGTGGCCATACCTGATCCGAAACGCCGCTTTGAGTCGTATCCACATGAATTGAGTGGCGGTATGGCCCAGCGGGTCGTCTTGGCCAATGCACTGATCTGTTCTCCAAAGTTCATTATTTCCGATGACGCAACAAGCGGATTAGATGTAACAATCCAGGCGCAGGTTCTTGATCTGATGAGGAATCTGGTTCGCGAGCACAATACCTCAACGCTTTTCATCACCCGTGACATAGGGATTACGGCTCATTTTTGCGACAGGGTTGCAGTAATTTATGCCGGGGCAATCGTGGAGATGGCAAAAAGGGAAACTTTTTTTGAGAACCCTTGCCACCCTTATACGATTATGCTTCTCGCAGCTTTCTCGCATAACCCACGCCTTCGAAGACAGTGGTTCAAGGAAGGAATACGTTTCAAGCCCAGTGAGCTTGGAACTGCTTGCCCTTTCGCCCCGAGGTGTGTACGCGTACATGATCGGTGTAGACACGAAGAGCGACCGGCGCTCCACGAGATCGATCCAGGTCATTTCGTGCGTTGTTATTTTCCCGTAGAGAGGTAGAGAAAATGGCTCTTTTGGAAATTCATGAGCTTGTGAAGCACTTTCCAATTACCAATTCAAGGACTGTCGTGCAGGCGGTGAACGGAGTAAATTTTGCCGTCGAAAAGGGAGAGACATTAGCACTCGTTGGGGAGTCTGGATCCGGTAAGACGACCATTGGTCGATGTGTCCTGGGGCTAATAAAGCCTACTGCCGGTCAAATACTTTTTCAAGGTAGGCGCATCGGGGGAAAGCACAACGTACGATCCCGAGGGCTACGTGGTAAGATGCAACTCGTTTTTCAAGAGCCTGCGGAGTCATTGGACCCTCGTAGGCACATAAGAGATACGCTTGAAGAGCCCCTGCGCGCATTGGTAATATCGAGCAAGGGACGTGATAAGAGGATAGAGGATGTCATAAGGCGTGTCGGCCTTTCTCGAAAAATGCTTGAACAATACCCCGCAGAACTTAGCATCGGCCAACAGCAACGTGTGGGTATCGCGCGTGCAATTGTCACGCAGCCAGAACTCATCGTTCTTGACGAACCGACCTCGGCACTTGATCCGACAGCAAGAGCGGAGATCATCGACCTGTTGATCGAATTACAAAAAAGCTTAGGTACTGCTTACTTGTTTATATCCCATGATCTAAATACAGTGCGCTATATCAGCAAAAGGGTGGCTGTAATGTATCTAGGGATGATAGTCGAGGAAGGGACATCGGAGCAGATATTCTCAAAGCCCAGACACCCTTATGCAGTCGGATTAATGTCATCTGTACTGCTACCAAATCCAAATTTGAACCAACCCTCTGTAATTAATTTGATAGGAGAGATACCCAGCCCTATTGATCTCCCCAAGGGTTGCTATCTGGCAGGGCGTTGCCCTTTAGTTGAAGACCGCTGCCGGACCAAAATGCCTGCGCTTCGAGAGGTGGCTGATGGTCACACCGTTTTTTGTTACAATTATGAGAAGATCGCAGCGTCTGCAGAAACAATTGATTATTTTGAACAATTTCAAGCAGAGGCGGAGAAGATTCTCAGCTTGCGATGAGTTTTTAAATTAGTATCCGATTGGTCCAGGACATACTAATTTTGGCACTAAGGCCAAATCTAGCCTAATCAAACCACCCATCGAGGAAGACTATATCGACGATGGTAGCTTACCGAGCTTCTTGAGTTCTTCAGCAACGTCCGCTAAATCGAGTTCCCGGAGTTTTTCTTCGGTCGGCCAGCCTTTCTCTACATCCCATCCGCATTCTCTATAGAAGTTGTCCTTCATTTTCTCCCATTTTTCCTTGTCCAGCGGGCCAAACATTTTGAACATTCTCGCCATACCGTTACGGAAGAAAGCTCTGTCGAACTTAGACTTATAGACAGTGTCCTGCTCTCTTGTGCGGCCATCCCTTACTGCTATGGCCCTCAAGAGGTTGAACACTGCCTCGGCTGCCTTGCGTAGGCCTTGCTCACCCAGATCGAGACCTGTTGTTGGTTGGAAAATCTTCATCGGTAACTCCATATCGCCGAGTCCATTTGCGGTAAACGGTGTGGATATCACCGGAAAGGCAAAGTCGCAGAGAGGGAGCATGTCCTTATACATCCTGTTGTGCTCGATTATAGTAAGTGTTTGGGGTACATGGTCGTAAGACTCTGGGTCAGCAGCATCCTTAGTACCCCATGCAAACTCCGCTGCTGCCGGATTGTTCATGCCATAGAGGTAGTCGTGGCCGCTGGCGAATGGGTCTCTGGAGTCCATTGCCCACTGCAAGCAGCCTAGAACAGAGTCAGCCCAGTGCGTGTGCATCCCATGGGCCATAAAGTACCGTTCGTATATATCCCAGGCCTTTCCACCCATCTTCTCAGCAGCACGAGCCGTGCCCTCGGCCAGAAGATCGCCAAAGCCCTTTCTATAAGCTATACCTTCCATCAACGTGGTGAGAAAAGCTTCATCATCTGTTGTTCCACCCAGGAATTTTGGCATAGGGTGCTCTTTCTCCGTTATTATTCCTTCCTTTAGAGCGTCCCTGAGCCAAAAGAGCATTCCGCTTATCTCAACGACATTTATACCCAGCGTATCTCCAAGCGATTTCGCAAGCCAAGTCGCCTTGTCCCCCATCGTGACCCCATCATTTGAAGGATCCCTCGCTATACCGTAAAACCATTGTACGCACATTCCTTGTCCATGCCCAGTGGGCACACCAGGCACTGTGAAATATCCGCGACATCCTTTGGCACAACCCCGACAGGCATCTGAATGTTTGCCGTACCCTGCTTCAGCAAGAGCGATTCCTGAATTCAATCCCCACAGCTTTCCCTCTGGCCCCGTCTGGCCTTCAAAGGATCCAGGTGTGCAGATCCCGAAAACAATGCTGTTGGCGTATTTCACAATACTGAGAAGCTCTTCTGGTTTGGCAATTGAGACTCCCCCGGAACCTCTAACGGTTATTGCCTTAAGATTTTTTGATCCCATAACCGCACCAAATCCTCCCTGCCCAAAGGCGGATCCCGTGTCGGACATGACCGAAGCAAATCGTACTCTATTCTCGCCTGCTGGTCCTATGCATACCGTTCTAGAATCGCGATTTTCTAACTCCGAGATAATCCTCTTTTGAGTTTCGTAGGTATCCAGGCCCCAGAGGTGTTTTGCATCCTTTATCTCAACGTTTCTGTCAGAAATCCACAAGTACACAGGCTTATCCGCACTGCCCTGAACAACGAGTCCATCATATCCAGCAAACTTCAGCTCCGTTGGCCAATCACCCCCCATGTTTGAGTAAGTGAAGCTGGGTTTTGGGTGAACATGAGGGCTTACTCCGCACAGACTTCCTCTACCTGCTCCAGGGACAATAGGAATGCCCCCGAGAGGCCCTGTCATGAAAAGAAGCATATTCTCAGCATCAAAGGGGCCAGTTCCGGGAGGAATCTCCTCCCAAGCAATTCTCGCACCTATACCTAATCCCCCAATAAACCGTGCATATTTTGTCGTATCTATCTCAGAAATACTTCGTGTTGTGAGATCTACTCTAAGGATTTTCCCAACCCACCCATGTGTTTTGCTCATATCAAATACCTCCAGAGTCATTTTGGGGTCTGGTATGCAAGAATATTAACTGGGCAGACCTTCACACATTGTGGATCGCCGCCGCAAAGATCGCATTTTATGCATACATTTCTTTCGATGTCATATTTTATGCGTGAGGCTGATGGGGCAAAAATGCAAGCTTCCTCGCAGGCACGGCAGCCAGTGCACAATCCCGGATCAATAACCTTTGCGCCAGTCCTTGGGTCAACGGTTAATGCCCCCTCCACCGGACAAGCAGGCAGACACTTGGGCCTTTCGCACTGGGCACAAGTCTCCTGTTCGTAGTCTCCTATAAAAAGGTCCTTTGAGATATGTATTCTTGCAAGACTTGAACTGCATTTCCCGTCATGGTGAAGCGAACATACGAGCTCACAGTTTTGGCATCCAGTACATGCATTCTTATCTGTGACTTTAATATGTCTTCCATAAATTATCCGCGATTCCTCACTCGTTTTGCTTCTCCTTGCGGTAGCCAGCATAAGTTTGTCCTCCCTTTAGATGTGTAAACGAGAACATTCAGATAAGAAACTACAGCAGATGATTTTTGAATTTCTCGCCAGTTTTATTGTCGCCACCCCTGTTATTTTTACTGAATGTTTCTGAAAAGACAGACAAATTAGCCTCACCAAAGCCAATAGATAAGGGTCTATCAAAAATCACAGAGGCCCCAGTTGTTAGCGCGGGGGGTGAATGACTAGAATTAAGTGCGTACGTCAGAAGTGCAACAAAGGTGGTCCATGGGTATCCACTAGACTAGGAGGCTGTCCGACAATTCACGATTACAAAAGATT
>JABMRO010000799.1 GCA_013202635.1 Planctomycetota bacterium | reverse complement strand
GATCAATTCTCTGCATTCGGCTGTGTATGTGTTCGGTTACACGGATAATGTTTTTCATCACTGAAGGAGGGTCTTTGAATACAGTGTGATTTATTCGTTGTAGTATATATCGGACAATATGTTTGTTTTTCCTGGTGGTCAGGACGTACGTATCATTAATGTGACCACGGAGCAGGGGTTTTATCTCAGTTAACTCACCGCAGATACAAAAATGTTTTACGATTGACTTGATGTCGTGTTTCACGATTGATCCCAGAGGTTCTCCGGATAAAGACCTTGATCTATCAGCAGGCGAATACATTTTGCCGCGTCGGCTGCATCCTTACGATAAGTAACTCCAAAGCATTTGTCATTTGCGCGCAGGACTTTTACTGTGGCTTTTTCTTCTTCTACGAACTCATCCACCACAGTTGGTATAAATAGCTCCGAATTCCTTTCATCGCATCGCTCTTCGAGAAATCGCCTAAACCGTACTTTGAGATGATGAAAGATTGACGGCTGAAATCCCCACATATTCCTCGAAACAATTTCATTGCCGGTCAGAGCATGTTCTGTTCCATCATCTTCAAAATAGCGGGCGCCGGTCGATGTTTTTTCGATTTTTTTGCATTCGACAACTCCCTTTAAGAACATCCGTTCATCACACCGGCACACACCCCTGGAGACAGATCCATATTCACTCAAAGTATCTTTGAGGGTATAGCCGACCATTGCGTAATCGTTGCAGGACAGGTCTTTCGTTGTGAGAAATCCGGCAATTGTCTTAAACGCACCGGGTCCGTAGTAGTCATCGGCGTTAATGACTGCAAACGGCTCATGGATTACATCACCGGCAACAAGTATGGCATGTCCGGTACCCCAGGGCTTGTCGCGGTCTTTCGGCAGTTCAAAACCATCAACACAGGTGTCCACTTCCTGGTAAGCATAGGCTGCTTCCACGGCTCGACTGAGCTCGCCGAAGTCAAGGTTATCCCCCGCTGCTTCGGTTTGCGAAGCAAAACGGCGGGGGCATATCTTTTCTTTGAAAGCACCTTCAAAACAATGTCGAATCACAAAAACGAGTTTGCCGAATCCGGCATTTATGGCGTCATAGATAGAATAATCGATAATTATTTCGCCGTTGGGACCAATCGGATCAATTTGCTTAAGTCCACCGTAGCGAGTACCCATCCCTGCCGCCAAAATCAATAGAGTCGGCTTCATTCAAAATCCTCTTCTTTGACCCCGATATCATGTCTTTTCTACCTACTCGCTCTTGTTCTATTAAAACCCCCATAAGCACCTCTGTTTTGGGAGCCATAGAATCCTTGCCCTCCAAAACCAGCACCGCCGAAGGGTATCCTACCGCCATAAGGCATCCCGCCAAAACCAAAGGGCATGCCAAATCCTGGCATAAGACGATAATTAGCAGGAGCACTGGCTAAATCAGTGATATCATAAATACGTGTCACTACTTTTTTGGGTAAAGAGCCTTGTGTTGCGATAATTATAACTCCTTCATCAACTACATATCCCAATTTTTCTGCGCCTCCTCCTGAAACCGACATTAACAGGATTTTCAAGTGTGTTCGTAAAGGAACTCTTGAAAGGCCATCCATTCCAATAGAAGTATCCTTATAGATGTCTGCGTTCTCCTCCAAATCTTTCCAAAGGACTACGATATTTAACGGACGTACCGTTGAATTACGCAAAATGTCAATTGCTTCGCTGAAAGGCATATCAGGCTTAAGGCTCGAAGGATTTGTAGTTCTCCTTTTTACCTGTCTGTAAGCTGTTTTGGGTATTTGTCGGGTTTGATTTTTCGAATTGATTCGAGCGTGCGAACCTTTCGGATTTGCTCCGTATGTTTCTGTGAGCAAAAGAAAAGCACTCGATAGAGTAATAACAATTATACTGAAAGATTGTGTTAGTTTTTCTTTTTTCATTTTTTGCTCGCTTTTTTTCAAATAAAGATTGCCTATACTATTCAATTGGCAGAACCGAGAAAAACTCTCAGCAGCTAACCCAGTTTCCGGCCGGTAATACCCGTCTGATGCCGACTTTCCTAAACATTTGTTGCAATCCAGCATCCTGTATTATTTTTCCAAATAGTATACAAACATTTACCTTTTGGGCAAAAACTCTTTTTTTCTTACGGAAAAAGGAACGGTTCAATTCATGGTATAGACACATCATTGTTGGGCAGAAAGTGCTGGTGCCATTTTTGTGTCCATAATTCCTCCAGGTAAACCCTTTCTACGTGGCTGTCTACAAATCCAATATTGGTTGCTTTTTTATGGCGGTCAACACAGAAACGCCCCATAAAGTATCCTTCACCGTGGGGATAGTCCGGATATCCTATCTCTCCAGTGAGATCATCGGGCACCGTATCGTTAGCGAAAGGCCACGAACCGACCCACACCGAATCTCCTAACAGCGGGACACGCTGTCCAGCATCCGAATACTTCATATAGAAATTGCCCGAAGGAAATTCCGGGGCATAAATCGGATCGTCGGGCAATAACCATAGATTCAGTCCGTAGCTGCCTTCACCACCCATAAATCGCCACGAGCTATAAGCTGAACCGTAGAACGATGCCTCAGAACTGTCCTGGCGTTTTGCCATCGGACAAAATGCCACTTTCATTACCCCCTCTATGTGCTCTTCCGGGTTGTTCTTATAATCCTTAGCACTCAGATATGGCGCCATTTGATGGAACCAATACATACCGGGATCATGAGAGAAGGGCATAGTTCGGTCATCATGGTCAAGCGCGTAAAGATTCATAGCCAGGCACAATTGCCGGAGATTACTCTGGCAAACACTTGAGCGCGCCTGCTTGCGGACATAACTAAGAGCGGGCATTAAAATAGCCATCAACAATGCGATAATGGCAATGACCACCAGGAGTTCGATAAGTGTAAATGCCCGACGCTTACCCATAATGGTACCTTAAGTTTATCATGCACAGGGCCAGAAACCAATAAATGATTATATACACTTATTGGATTAAAAATCAAGAAATATGTTCATTTTGGCATCAGATAAAAATAAATCGCTCCCGGAGTCAAGAATGCAGGATATGAATGACTCATTTTCAAAGAGCTGTTTCGCAAGCATGGCATATCCTTCGTCCAGCGGATGACTGGCATCGGCATACCACTCGCTGGGTAATGCCGGAGCCATATAGCAGGCAATATTATTTCGCTGCAGCCAGACTTCAATCTCACTTTTCATCTTTCGATAAATCTCTATGCTATCGCCTTCGAGCATGTGCTCATTAAACGGGCCTACGAGAACGAATACGCTGTTACCTCTTTCGGTCAGCAACTCAACCGATTTCCGGAAATATTTCCACTGTAGTGACGTCTCAAGCTTAACCCAGGGGAAATCTTTTTTGGCCGTCCCTTTCTCTATCCAGGAGATATATTCGTTCTGATTATCGTTTACCAGTTCAGGAAGCTCAAGAGTTATAGCACCGGCAGGATTTTTATAAGGATGCTCCAGTGTCCATGCAGGTATATCCATATTCTCAAAATAAGTTACTTTCAAATGGGATGTCCAGTTTAAGATAGGGACATATCGCTCAGTTACAGCGGAAAACCTCCCCGAATATGTCTCTCGATAACAGGGGATTATTGGAAAAAACTGAGGGGCCAATTTGGGATGATTGAAACGAAACTCCTTTGTGGATTGTAAATCCTGTTTAGCGGAACTCATCCATAAAGGATTAAAATGCAGCACAATCTTCTTGCCCGAGATGTCGCGGCCATAGTATTTCAGCAAACCCGACAATGCCACGGGATGAATGCCGTCCACACCCAAATTAGCAAATTGGTCCCGGCCAATCATTTGGTTGAGATAATGTGATAATGTGTTGTCTTGAGAAACGTAATGGCCCCAAATGACGGAATCTCCAATTACAAGCGTCTCGTAATTTGAGATTGCCCATCGGCAATAGCGGCTGTACAACCAGTAGTCGCTGCTTAACTCATAAGGCAGGCGAAAGTCGGGGGCAGGCTGAAATTTCTCTATCCGCTGCCAAAGCCTGGGCCCAAAACAAAACAAAAATGTAGCAACTATACAGACGAAAATCAATTCGTATCCGGATAATCTCACACAGTTGGAACTGAAAGCAACCTCAGATTCCATGGGCGGATATGATTTTTTTTGATTCTCTAATATGCTGCTTTCATTCATCGCATTTTACCTTTAGTTAAAGGACTTTAAGGTCTAACTAACATCAAAACTGTAAGTAGATAAACGCCTTGTCACTTGTCGGAGCAAAGACCACTAAGTATAAAACCACCAAAAGAACAATTCCTATGCGGACGGCCCTTAGCTCAAGAACCCACCTCATCCTGGATTCATAAGCAAACTGATAAAGCCACACTGCAAAAATCAAGACCAGAGCCAACAACGGACAATAAGGATTTTCCAGTCCGGAACTGAATATTCTGACCACAATAACCCATGCATCATTTATTGTTTCAGCCCGAAAGAAAATCCACGCAAAACTGACAAAGATAAACACGAGCAGTTGTTTGGCTATTTTCGGCACCCTATCTTTGTAGAATGCGGTTCTCTCCAGCTCACGGGTGCATGAATATCCGAGTGCATGCACGGCACCCCAGATGATGAATGTCCAGGCCGCACCATGCCACAATCCTGAAATTACCAAAGTAAGAAACATATTTCTGTAGGTGTTAAATCTGCCCTTGCGGTTGCCTCCGAGAGGAATATAGACATAGTCTTTGAACCAGGAGGAAAGGCTGATATGCCATCTTGCCCAGAAATCGCCCAGACCCGTTGCCAAATACGGATTATTGAAGTTCAGCATTAAGCGAAAGCCCATCATTCTCGCCACGCCCCGTGCCATATCCGTGTAGCCGCTGAAGTCGAAATATATCTGCCAGGAAAACAAAAAAGTGGCCAGAATCAACGCAGGCGCATGAAACTGTTCAGGAGCATCATACACCTTATCAACATACATAGCCATATAGTCTGCCAAAGCAACTTTCTTGAAAAAACCAACGACAAAAAGGGATATACCGTCAGTAAAGTCCTGTATGGAAACACTGGGCGGCTTATGCAACTGGGGGAGTAAATTTTTAGCCCTTTCAATCGGCCCGGCCAGTAATCGCGGGAAGAGCGAGACAAATGTAGCATATTTTATTAAGCTCGTCTCCCTCTCTATATTACCGCGATAGTAATCAATTGTGTAGCTCATGGACTGGAAGATATAGAACGATATACCCACAGGTAATAGTATTCCAGGAGAAGCAAGGGCATATGGAATTCCCAATGAAGACAACAGAAGGTTTAAATTGTCGGTGACGAATCCACCATATTTGAAAAAGCCAAGCAGTCCGAGATTATTTACAACGCTAATGGAAAGCCACATCTTCCTTCGTGTACTTTTTTCCATTTTCATCACTACGATGTAGTCCAGCAGCGTCGAATACGAGATAATAATCAGATACAGCGGATTGAAACAGGCATAAAAGAAATATGAAGACGCCAAAAGCCAGGGAAATCTGAGCCTGGTGTTCTTGAGAGCCAGGTAGGCTGGATAGACAATAATGAAAAATAGTGCAAACGGCCAAGTATGAAATAACATTCCTTGCGTCCCTTTATCTCGTCAAGACCTGAATATGTGCTTCTACCGAATCGGCCAGACCGTCCAGATGATACCCTCCTTCGAGAATAGAAACGAGACGACCTTCACAGCACTTCTCTGCTATGGCCTTGACTATCTGTGTCAACTCCGCAAATCCCTGAGCGGTGACCTTCATTCCACCGAGCAGGTCATCCTTGTGGGCATCAAATCCCGCAGATATGAGCACGAAGTCCGGGGAAAAGTCACGGGCTGCAGGCTCAAGTTTTTCTTTGAAGACCCTTACATAATCGGCATCCCCGGAACCGGCCGGCAAGGGCACGTTAATATTATAATTCAAACCTTGTCCGCCGCCCTTTTCT
>JABMRO010000798.1 GCA_013202635.1 Planctomycetota bacterium | reverse complement strand
GTCCACATGGCTCTATCTCAGTTAACGTAATGCCTCTGACACTTTTAGGGGGCCTTGTCATCTTTACGTTTGTTCAGGGCCTGGCTTCCATGATTCAGTACGGCCGGGCGGACAAAGGAGAAAAATCATGAATAGAGTACAGAAAATAGCGTTGTCTTTCGTAGTTACGATATCCGTAGCCTTTCTTCTCAGTTGCATAGCGATTGCGATATTGTATGTTAAAGTTGGAATGCCAAAAGCACTTGCAGGTCTCGGATTTATGGGTATCGCAGGCCTCGGGGGCTTTTCAGCTCTAATTTTCCAAACAGAAAAAGGCAAGGTTACTCTCGACGAACGTGACAGGTTGATTAACAGAAGGGCTGCTCTTGCTGGTTTTGGCACATCATATCTGCTTGTCGGCCTGGCATGCATGATTCCATTTTTTATTCTTGGGCCGAAAGCCTCAATATCGGTTAGCTGGCTGCCTTACATATTTGGGGGAGCTGGCCTCAGTATGTTCTTTGCCCATTCTGTAGCGATTTTGATTCAGTACGGCCGGGGGGGTAAAAATGGAGAAAAATAACTTAAGCAATCAGATTCGCAGGCTTCGCTTTGAAAACGACCAGATGACTCAGCAGAAGTTGGCCGACAAAGCAGGTGTCACCCGCCAGACAATCATTGCCATCGAATCCGGCAGATATGCACCTTCCCTACCCCTTGCCTTTAAGATAGCTCAAACTTTTGGGGTCTCGATAGAAGCCATATTTCAATACGAAAACAAGCAATCATAGCTTGAAATATTCAAAAAGCCCGTTTTAAGGCATTTTTTCTGTAACAAAACAACAACTCAGACGTCTATTATAGTGTTTGAAGGCCTCTCCGGCACTTGTTAATGTCTTCGGGACTTTGTGATGCGGAAAAAGACTGTAGCAATAATCTCACTGGTAACATTTACAGCTCTATGCTGGGTGTTCATATTGGCTATGAAATGGACAGACAAGACGGTATATGTTTATGCGCATAATTTTGAGTCTTCACCGGGTGTTCGTCTGATGGATCCGAACCACGTCATTTTTGAGATAATCAGCCAGGAGACTAATCGCGTGAATGTAAAATGGGACAAAACCGAGATATATCACAAAGGCCGCTGCCGTGTGAAAATGCGTGAGAACTCACCAAATGTTCAGGTATTAGCAGAAGTGAATGATGGAAAAATCTACCCCCTTGTAATAGACAGCGGAGCCACTAAATATCTTGCAGCTACTGATTCTCTTGTGCTGGACGCCGGCTTAGAGATTTATCCTATATACGAACTCGGCAAGAATATCGGTGGGCTTTGTCGCCTCGACCAGCTCAAAATAGGAACTCTTACGATAGTCCACCCCGCCTGTGAATACTGGCTGGCGCATTATGAAAGGCATGTGCTCGGCCAAACAATATGGAAGGAAAAGAAACTTAACCTTGGCCTCGGCCTGATGAAGGAATTCAGCTATATACTTTTCGACAATGTCACCCGAGAGGTAGAATTCGCAACAAACAATTCTTTTAATCCACAAGACAGCAATCAGTGGCATCAGTACCCGATATCGATGGAGCACAATGAGAAACAGTACGCCAGATTAATTGTTGATATCCCGCTTGTAGGTCAAACGCGACATATAGAGTTCGATACAGGTGCCGCCCCGGGATTGATTCTCACGGAAAGAATATGGGCAAAGATTTCCTCCAGCTTGCATATACTCAACCAGGAAATAGGTAAACTGAGAACCCCCCTTTCAGGCTGGCTGCCCAGCAGAAAGATTACAGTAGAACAACTTGCCCTGGGAAATATCTCGATAAATGATGCCCGGATTCACGTCATTGCCGATGATAATCCCTTTGGACAGGACGAGTTTACGCTGGGAATAGGTTTCTTCAGAGAAACTGTGATTGTGCTCGATTTTGAGCGCAACCTATTGTGGGTCAGGAATCCACTTCAGTCAGCAGCCTTCTGATTGTTTTAAGATGTGCTTATTCGAATTCCCGCAGCAGTTCAAGTAATTTGCGGTCGAGCTTATGGCCGTGGAAATCCTCATATTCCACATCTTTTCGGCCGGAGTCAAGAATGCCGAATGAACCTCGCAAATTCCAGACGGCCAGGCCGATACCATGACCGGTAAGTATCTCCAGAACATCGCGCAGCCAGGCCAAGACAACCTTATGCGGCGTCTTGTTATAAGCGCCGCCTTCGCCGCAGTGTACGCCAACGCCTTGTTTAGCAAGGTCAGCCCATTTTTGATAGTGCTGCTCCAGACGCTTACGATCCCAGCCGTTTCCGGGCCAGGCAGGTTCGGGGAATTTATCACTATTCACCCAGGAGGCTTTATAGTGACTGATAAACATTGGCTGATAGGCGCGCGTGCTCTGGGCGATGCCAAGGTCGGCCAATTCCGGTGCCGGTTCGTTCCCCCAGCTCATACCATCGGCTACGACGATTCGATTGGGATTTATTTCACGGATGGCCGCCACTGCTGTACGGACTACACGCTCATGGTCGCTGCGGCTCATAAGCTGCCCGATAGAAGGCGGCTCATTGATTAAATCGAAGCTGAGCTTATCTCTCGAAATACCACGATAGCGTTTGGCAAGCATCTGCCAGTGGAAACAAAATGCTTCGAGCGGTTTCTTGTCCTTCCACAGGTTGAATGGTTCTGTGAATTCCCTGTTCACCGAATAGCCGGGCCCGCGATGAAAATTCAGACCGACGTGCAGACCATATTTTCCGGCAAGCTCCACAGCCCGGTCGAGTTTCTCCAGCATCGGCTCGTGGATTTTATAGTCGTCCCCGTCTTCTATCCATAAGCGATAGCACATTGGAAAACGAACGAAGTCAAATCCCCAGTCGCGCATCCACCGGAAATCATCCTCCGGAAAATCGGCTTTGCTTCGCATCGTGAACATATCCAGAAAATTAAAACCCCGCCAGCGCGGCAGAGCCTTTTGCGCGACCGGCTCGCTCCTTCTTTTACTCGGTCTCTGTGCGTACGCCGGCAGTGCTGCCACCGCGGTCCCGGCAGCTATCATTTTCAAAAAATCCCGTCGATTATTGTCCATAAGAATCACCTCATCTGGAAAAAACCCTCGTACCATAAAATTTGAAGATTGACTGTTAGATACATAAAATAGTAAATAATAGATAAAAAATAGTCAATAAAAACAATTGGTAAACAAATGGCACTACCTAAAGTAGCAATAATTGGTCGGCCGAATGTCGGCAAAAGCAGTTTGTTAAATGCACTTGCAGGTGCGATGATAAGTATTGTCGAGCCTACGGCCGGTGTTACAAGGGACCGCGTCAGCACCTTCATAGGCAGAGACGATCGCTATTTTGAGCTTATCGATACCGGCGGATATGGAATAGTCGATAGCGACCAGTTGAGCGAACATATCGAATATCAAATCTTCCAGGCGATTGAATCGGCGCAGCTTGTGTTGTTTATGGTCGATATTCGTGACGGTCTGGTGCCGTTAGACGAAAAAATAGCACAGCTTCTGCGCAAAAACAATCTCGACGTAATCGGCGTTGCCAACAAGGCCGACATAGCCAGGATGTTTCCCGCCGCGGGAGAATTTTCCAAACTCGGCTTCGGCGAATTTCTTTGCGTTTCAGTACAGAACAATCTCAACAAAGCGGTCCTGCTCGATAAAATCTTTGATAAAATCGCGACTTTAGAGCCGGGCCGGCCGGCAATACCAGATATGAAAGTAGCTATAGTCGGCAAGCGAAACGCCGGCAAGAGCACTCTCGTAAATGCTATGGCGGGTTTCGAGCGGGTAATTGTCAGTGAAACGCCGGGAACTACCAGAGACGCTGTTGATGTGCGATTTGAAAAAGACGGCAAGACCATCATTGTTATCGATACGGCTGGGGTAAGAAAGAAAAGAAAAATGGCCAACAGTATCGAGTTCTACGGCTTCGTTCGCGCAGAGCGCTCGATTCGTCGCGCCGACGTTGTGCTGTTTATCATAGATGCCGCCGTTTCGGTCTCGCAGGTCGATAAGAAATTAGCCAAACTCATCGCCGAAGAAAACAAAAGCTGTATAATAATCATTAATAAATGGGACCTGGCCAAAGATTCGGCCGCTACCGAAGACTACCAGGAATATTTGACGAAAGTTCTGCCGGGCTTAAAATATGCACCTATAGCTTTTACAACAGCAACCGAAGCAAAGAACATCCAGAGTGTTCTGGATTTGACGACGGAAATCTTCAAACAGACAACAACATGGATACCCACTGTCAAATTAAATAAAGCGTTTGAAATTATTAAACAGGAGAAAATCGGCACGGCCAAAGGCAAAAAAAAGGGCTGGCCAAAGATTTACTATGCCACGCAAATTGCGATAAATCCGGTTACGATACTTATGTTCGTAAACAAGCCCGAATTGTTCGAAGAAAACTACCGCAGATTCATCGTAAACCGATTGCGAACCTTGCTGCCGGTAGAAGAAGTGCCGATAAGACTGTTGGCCAGACCACACAGGAAATAATGGATAAGAAAAAGTTAATACAAAATACGAGGTACAAAAGATGGATACGCTTTTGTTGATGCTGATTTGTGGGGGCGGGTATCTGGTGGCTTATCATACTTACGGGCGGTTTCTGGCAAAAAAGATATTCAAACTTAATAAAAACGCACCCGTTCCAAGCGTGGAACTGCGGGACGGTATCGATTATGTACCGGCCCGAAAGGGTATAATCTTTGGACATCATTACACTTCAATCGCCGGCACGGGGCCTATCGTCGGGCCGGCAATAGGAATTATCTGGGGCTGGCTGCCGGCAATCCTCTGGGTGTTCTTCGGCTCTATCTTTATGGGAGCTGTACACGACTTGGGGGCGTTGGTTGTCTCATTGCGAAACGAGGGCAAAAGCTTATCAGAAGTCGCCGCTAAGTATATCAATATGCGCGTGCGATTTATATTCTTCGCCGTTGTATTTCTGAGTCTGCTGATTGTTATCGCAATATTCGGCGTTGTTATTGCGGCGGTTTTTACCAGGTTTCCCAGTGCAGTCCTTCCTGTCTGGCTTCAGATTCCAATAGCCGTTGCGCTGGGTTTTGCCGTCTATAAAAAGACTGCCAACATAGCCATTGCAACGGCAATAGCGGTAATCGGAATGTATCTGTGTATTGCCATAGGCAGCTTATTACCAGTCGAGTTCGGGACAGTTTTGGGGATACCATCCACGGGAGTATGGGTGATAATCCTGCTGATTTACGCCTGGGTGGCTTCGACACTACCGGTTACAACACTCCTGCAGCCGAGGGATTATATCAACGCCTGGCAGCTCTTTGTCGCTATGGGTCTGTTGGTTGGCGGGGCTGTAGTTGCTTCTTTATCGGGTAATCTTCCCCTTGTTGCGCCACCAGTTAACAGGGCGCTTCCTGCCGGTACTCCGCCGATTTGGCCTTTTATGTTCGTTATAATCGCCTGCGGCGCCATCAGCGGATTCCATTCG
>JABMRO010000797.1 GCA_013202635.1 Planctomycetota bacterium | reverse complement strand
TATCATCATCAAGCCGAATATATATGCAGCCACCCGACTGTTAAAAACATCGCGTGCTCCGGCCTGCTTCTTAGCTTCGATGTTGCTGTTGGCCAGAACAAAGCTGTGCCCGCCCGGAAGCGCAGCGTCCTCTATCGACGTTGGAAAAGCTGTAATATGGAGAATTGTACCGGGCTTGCCGGATATAATTGCAGCGTGGTCACTGCATCCGCCTCGTGTTCCAACATACCATTCGGCAAAACCCCAATTCTCAACTAAATCGGCAGGTTTAATTTCAAGTGAGTTTATCCGTATTACAGCCTCAGCCGCGCCCATAACCAATGCAGATGATGAACTAAGCCCGGCAGCTATGGGGATATCACCATAGATCATCATATTCATACCCTTAATCGCCGGGGTAAAGATGCCTTCATCATTTGTGTTGAGGTGCTGCAAGTACAGAACAGCGGCGCGTATATAATTCGACCAGGTAATCGATGGGTCGTTCCTGCGCTTTTCAAATTCCTGGTAACACCAAGTATCCCAGTCCCAGATTTTTTCCCCAGCCGGCAGGCAATCGCTGATACGGAATTGCTCATCAGGAAACTGGCTCGAATCGACATTTTTCAGCAACACCCGGTCGTCATCCCGAGGCTCGACCACCAGCCACATTTCCTTGACACAGACCGGATTAACCGATCCGCCGCGGTGGTCAATATGAGTGCCCAACAAATTAACACGCCCGGTTGAGCGTACTATAATAACGCTACCGTCTGCGCCATATCTGTCGGCAAATTCTTCAAGGCATTGCAAACACATCCGAGCAGCTTCGGCCTTTAAGTCTTTATTATCACCGTAGATTTGGTCCAACCTGCTGTTAAATTCGCTGTTGTCTTCTTTAATCAGAACAATCCAATCGCCGACATTCCGCCGGCCACCGACTTCAAAAGCCATAAACACTCCTGTTAAAATATATCCGCCTGCTTTTCAAAATACGGGCAAATAACAAGTTTTATCCGGCCGAATAAACTGTATCGCCATCAACTATAGTCAGCTCGACCGTTACCTTATAATTGCCCGGCAGGCCGGCGATGTCGAGCACGCACAAATCGGCCCTGGCCCCATCGATAATCGAGCCGTAGCCTTTTCTGTCCATTTGGGTCAACACACACGGGTTTGTTGACAATATCTTCGCAACTGTAACAAGAGCCTGATCGAGTTGCAGCACATCGTGCCTGCGGTTCCAAATACCCTGCATATCCGCAGAGAGCCAATTGAGCAGGTTGGCAAATCCGCGGTTCATTGTAAGATTACTGCTGAAGAGCGTACCGGGCTTTTCGACAACTTGAAAGTATTCACCGCTTTCGCTGAGAGCGCCGCGGATACCGCCACCAGTGAACTGCCTGACCTGCGAACCCGCCGCGAACAGACAGTCCGTTACTCCTATTACCCTGTCGGGGCCTTTTCGCTTCAGGATGTCCCTTACGTAGGCGGGATTGACATGGTAGCCGTCAAGAATCTGCTCGGCATAAAGCTCATCGGATTTCAGCACCGCTTCAATAGCTCCGCCGCCGTGAAACGGCTTGTACGAACCGCCCGTCGGACCGTTAGTAAAGTGAATGAAGTACTTAAGACCGGCCCGGATTGCTTCTTCGATCTGCTCACAGGTTGCGTTGCTGTGTCCGGCACCTACGACGATACCTTTGTTCGTGAGATATTCGATCAGCTCAAAGCCGGCTCGCCCAAAATCCGGCGCCACGTTGGCCAGCTTGATGGTCCCTTTGTCGTCGATGCTATCGAAGGAATCAGGGATAAATTCAAGCACGCAGTCCGGATTTTGAGCGCCGGCCATCTGAGGATTTATGAAACTGCCCTCTAAAAATCCGCCCAAAAGCCTAGCCCCCGGCTGGGTTTGCGGTTTACTTAGATAATTATATAGTTGAGCAAAACAATGTCGAAGGTTCTCAACCGGGCTGGCCCAGGTCCCTATGTAAAAACCTGTTACACCAAACCTCACAAGGGTCTTTCTCAGCATATCCAGGCCATACTCATACGCAGAGGGACTGTTATCAAAGGTCTCGGTTTTTGGATCATAAAGACCACTGGTGAATTCAAAGAGGTTGTAACCGTGAAAATGTATATCAACAAATCCGGGGACGACATATTTGCCGGTGATATCGATGATTTCGTTGCAGTCGTCCTTGCCGGCAGCAAATGCCACTCTGCCATCGCGCAAAATAACATCGGTACGTTCAATGCTATTAGGTGTGACTGCGAAGCCGCCTTTGAGCTTAATTGTCTTCATCTTAAAACTTTCACAAGTGCCGTTTCAGGCCAAAATCGCGCATAACTAATGTCATCTACCTGGATTAGTTTAAGCCTTTATTCCATCCGTGTCCAGTGGGTTGTTGGACAACGGCCGTAGTCCCTCCAACAATGAAAAGACGCAGCGAAAGTAAAGCCTGTATATCAAATATTGAATACGCATTATCCAATACGAGATACAATTCACGAAACATGAATTAATCGCCTTTTGACTTTACAAGAATGCTCGGGCCTGTTAGAATCCAATAATTGAATAAACAATAGACAAGTTTGTGCGTAGTTATCCTGATGGCTGGCAAAATTATTATTAATATCGAACGATGCAAAGGCTGCGGCCTGTGCATAATGGCATGTCCGAAGAACAGTATCATCATCTCCAAAAAATCCAATAAAAACGGTTTCTTCCCGGCCCAAGCTGACAACACTGACTGTACAGGCTGCGGAGCCTGTGCCATTATCTGTCCGGAAGCCATAATCGAGGTACTTCGTAACCAATCCGGCAAAATCGAGACAATTGCCGAACCGGATAAAAAACCGAAGCCGAGTCTGATTAAGGAAAAAGCATAAGCCCCGTCGGAAACAGGGATCAGGAATATGATAGAAAAAGGGCAAATTTCTATCGGTACAGAAGAGCGGGTTTTAATGTGCGGCAATGAGGCCCTTGCAGAAGCGGCCATCCTTGCCGGATGCGATGCCTACTTCGGATATCCGATTACACCGCAAAACGAAATCCCCGCTTATATGTCCCGAAGGATGCCGGAGGAAGGCCGGGTC
>JABMRO010000796.1 GCA_013202635.1 Planctomycetota bacterium | reverse complement strand
CCGGTAAAATCGTATGGAAATACGAAGGAAGCGATTCTCCGTTTTTTTCTTCACCCGCAGTCGGCCAGAACGTAGTTGTATTTGGAGGACGAGATGAGCGTGTGCATTGTGTCAGTCGTGATAATGGTAAGGTAGTCTGGACATTCCAGGCACTGGGAGAAGTTGACAGCTCGCCGGTTATATGCGGTGACAAAGTGATTGTCGGCTCCGAAGATGGCCGACTTTATATGTTAAGGCTTTCCGACGGAAAACAAGTATGGTCGTATGATATAGGACAGCCTGTTACTTCTTCACCGGCTGTGGCCAACCGGATGGTTGTCGTCGGCAGCGATGACGGTTATGTGTATGCATTTAGTGCCAATTGATAAAAAAAGAGCAAAGATTTATGAATATCGTCCACATTACTCCAAGCGCAGGAGATAGTTTTTATTGTGAGAACTGCTTACGAGATGCTGCTCTGATTAAGGCAATCATGAAAGCGGGACACGAAATTCTCTCAGTTCCTCTTTATTTGCCGTTGTCTGTTGATGAAAGCGATTCGGTCACTCAAGCCCCCATCTTTTTTGGCGGTATCAATGTTTACCTTCAGCAAAAATCAGCTTTTTTCCGCAAAACACCTCGCTGGTTTGACAAATTGTTAGATTCACCCGGACTGTTGAGATGGGTTGGCCGATGGGCTGGAATGACCAGCGCAAAAGATTTAGGCCAAACGACGACGTCAATGTTACGTGGTGAACAGGGGAGACAGATAAAAGAACTGGATAGACTCGTCGAATGGCTTTATGCGCAGGATACAAAACCTGATGTTGTGTGTCTTTCAAATATTATGCTGGTTGGATTTGCCAGACGCATGAAGCAAAGACTTGGAGTGCCAATATTATGTCTGCTTCAGGACGAAGATGGCTTTTTGGATGGATTACCGTCACCATATTCGGATCAAGCCTGGGGGATACTTGCCGAACGTGCAAGTGACATAGATGCGTTTATCGCGGTGAGTAAATACTATGCAGATGTTATGCAGCAAAGGCTGGAAATTGCATCAGAAAAGATGTTTGTCGTTTATATGGGAATTTCATTGGATGGATATGAGCCAAGAGCTGTCGAACCTGAAGTACCTACCATCGGTTATCTCTCACGTATGTGTCCTTACAAGGGGCTGGATACGCTGGTTGAGGCTTTTATTTGCTTGAAGAAAAATGAGAAATTAAAAAATGCAAGATTGCGTATAACCGGCGGCAAGATGACTAATGATGAAAAGTTCTTGAATCGTATTCGGCATCGGCTGAACTCTTGTGGTCTGATTGATGATGTGGAATTTTTGCAGGACTTCGACTCTATTACCAAATCTGCCTTTTTGGAGAGTCTTTCGGTGCTTTCGGTGCCGGAAAAGCAACCCGTTGCGTATGGATTGTATGTGCTTGAAGCTCTTGCGGCCGGAGTGCCGGTAGTAGAACCATCCAGTGGTGTTTTTCCGGAATTATTAGAAATAACCGGTGGTGGAGTACTGTTTGAGCCTAATAATGTTGAGGCTTTGGCGGCTGCAATAGAAAAACTGTTGCTTGAGCCGGATTGTGCCCGGAAACTGGGAAAACAGGGCAGAGATGTAGTCTTCGAAAAATTTAATATCGAGCAAACTGCTGAAGAAATGGTGCGTATATATGGAGAAATAGCACAGTAATATGTGCGAGGATTATTATGCTCGAACTTATTAATGTAACGAAAAGCTACCAGACGCCGGGAAATAAGGATGGCGTCTGTGTTTTGAAAAATATAACACTTAAAGTGACAAAAGGCCAGTCCCTCGTGATAGTTGGGCCTTCCGGCAGTGGCAAGAGTACACTGCTTAATATTATTGGCGCTCTCGATCGACCATCTGAAGGAAGGGTATTATTTGATGGTAAGGACCTTGCAGAGTTGAACGAGTTCGAGCTGGCAAGGATTCGCAACCGCCAGATAGGTTTTGTTTTTCAGTTACATCATCTTTTGCCGCAGTGCACGGTGCTCGAAAACGTTTTGGTGCCGACGCTTGCCGGCAAAACTCATCTTTCAAGAAAAGAGATTCAGGAAAGAGCGACAAATCTACTACAGCGAGTAGGGCTTAAAGATCACTTGTTACATAGGCCGGGCCAGCTTTCAGGTGGTCAGCGCCAGCGTGTAGCTGTTGCTCGTGCACTAATTAATAATCCATCTATAATTTTGGCTGATGAGCCTACCGGTAACCTG
>JABMRO010000795.1 GCA_013202635.1 Planctomycetota bacterium | reverse complement strand
TCTTCGCCGTAGAGTTCGATTAGTTTGTCGCGATACTTATTGGCGGTAGATTCAAACCGACGGCGAAAGCTCGCGCGGACCCTCTTGTGAGCGGCCGCACGCTCTCTTTCATTTTTGGGTATCATTGACTCGTTGCCAGAAACGCCACCTTCGACAAACTGCGATTCGAGAACGACCATTGCATCCAGCTTCTTCTCGATGATATCGTCGATAGCAACGACCAGGCTCGGTTCAAACGGATTAGGTTTCTGGAAACGGTCCGAGTAGTACAGGAAAACCGGATTGGTTTTCAAGTGCGGGACATCCGGGCAGATAAACGGACAGATTACCATATACGCAGCATCCTGAACAAGGACTCCCGTGTAACGATGGTCCGGATGGTAGTCGTTGGTACGATGGCTCAGCACGATATCGGCCTTCCATTCGCGGATGAGCCTTACAAAATGCTTTCGGTTTTCAAGGGTCGGCATAATCTCGCCATCGTGGTTGTCCAGCACTTCTGTTTCAATGTTCAAAATCTTAGCGGCCTCTTGTACTTCCCTGGTGCGGCGTTGAGCCAGGGGGCCGCCAGCCATTTTCCAGTGGCCGATGTCGCCGTTGGTCGTAGAGACGAATTTTACGTGATGGCCCTGTGCTGCCCACATTGCCGCGACGCCTCCGGCCTTAATCTCGCAATCGTCCGGGTGTGCACCAAACGCGATGATACGCAGCTTACCGGTATTGTCCGATTCAGCAGCCCTGGCACGCTCACTGCCCAGCGGAGACCTGGATCCAGATGCGGCAGCCAGAGAAGCAAAGGCGACCGTCAGCAATACCAGCACCGACAGCATTGGAGTTATCGAACCAAAAATTGTCTTTCTCATAATTCACCTCCTGAAAAAAAATATTCAAACTGCTCCCGCTTTAGGGGAGAACATAAAACAATCATGCGGATTCAGCTAACACTGTACAAAAAAATCGGCGATTGTGCCAATGTTTTTATAGAAGCTGTTTCAAAACTCAATTTCCGCTACGAACGGCTTAGTCAATTTCAAATAATATGCCTTGACGAGGATATAGCTGATTTGGTATAAGTAAATAAGGAAAGTGATAATATTTTGGTTTTCTGAGTTGATGGCATTTTGCAGTTTTCCCTTACAGGAGGAGTAATCCAGCCTGAGGAGGAAGTATTTATCTGTGCTTTGTAGTGGTCTTTGAGGACAAAGGTGTTTTGATATGTAGTCAAAGCAACATCGTTGTTATTGAAACTTTTTTTAGCAGGAGAATTTGTGATGAGAACTCGAATTGTATTGTGTGCAACTATTTTTTTGTGTTTGGTCGGCACGATTCACGCCCAATCGGATACGACATGGATAGCACCGAAAAGCGGTCTATGGAGCGACCCTACAAATTGGGCGGGTGAGGTGCTGCCCTCGGCCAGCATTAAACCCTCTTTTAACGGCCCCAGTGAGTGCATAGTTGATTTTGCGGAAGCTGAGGCACGGCAGATCGATTTGGCCGGCGGCCCGTTGAAAATAGTCGATGGAGGAAACCTGACGGTCTACGATTGGTTCATACTGGGTTATGGCGAAGGCGATGTTGATGATAATGCGGGTGTTTTAGAGGTATATGACGGCGGTGTGCTGAATTGCTTGCAACGTCTTTATGTGGGCCGTCTGGGCGAAGGGCACCTGACCGTGTATGAAGGTGGAACGGTCAACATACTCGGTCAACACCTCAATGTCGCTCAAACCGCGACGGGGACTGGCGTTGTTACACTAGAAGGTGGCTCAATTAACATCCTCGAAGGGAGTGATGCGTCTGGTTTGCGGAGTGTTGGCAATGCCAGTATAGATTTCCGGGGCGGGGCTATAGTACTTCGGAATACGACGCAAAATCAAGACTTTGTGGCCGGGGCTATTGGCGGCGTTATCCAGGCGTATGGCGGAGATGGTGAGATTGAAGTGGTTACCGATGAAGAACTGGGTACGTTAACGGTAAGAGGTGTTCATACTCTTGAGCCATTCCCATCAGATGACGGTCTTGCATCGGTAGGCGACGTAGAGTTGAGCTGGACTTTGCCTGACCCGTGTGTGCCCGGTCAGCCGGTACCGGTTGACGTCTATTTCACTGACGATTTGACAGCGCTGGAACAGTTTACCGATCCGGCAGCCATCCAGGTCGTTAACAAGCAGAACGTGACTTCCGTTGCCGTGCAAACTCAACCAAAGAC
>JABMRO010000794.1 GCA_013202635.1 Planctomycetota bacterium | reverse complement strand
GCTTGCGTGGAATGAAGTTATGCCGAGACACCAGAAAGCCATAAAAAATAAATGGGATAGAGCATTTTCAAAGCCCGGATTCACGTGCATTAAAGGTGTTGAATCTAATCTATTAAATTCTGTAGGATTATCCGGGAAAAAAATTGCCCATCTTTTATGTAACAATGGCGTTGAACTGCTATCGTTGAAAAATATGGGGGCTTCTGAATGCGTTGGATTCGATATCTCAGACGAAGCCATCAAAGAAGCGAAGACAAGAGCACTGAAGTGCGATATCCATTGTCATTTCCTATGTACGGATGTCTATGAAATATCGCAACAATATCATAATAAATTCGACATTGTGTATATTAGTGTTGGGACTTTGGGGTGGATGCCGGACTTAGCGTTATTTTTTCAAAAAGCTTCGGCACTACTCAATGATTCCGGAATCGTATTCATCCACGAAATGCATCCATTTGCAGAGATGCTATCAACAGATGATCTTAATGATGCTGATCCATTAAAAATTATTGAACCTTATTTCAAGAAAAATCCTTATATTGAAAACAAAAGCCTTGACTATCTCGGTCAATCTCAATATGAGGCACACACACAATATTGGTTTATTTGGACTCTGTCCGATATTATAATGAGCATCATAAGCAATTGCCTGACGATAAGGCACTTCTCAGAATATAAACAAGATGTCTCAGCCACACACAAAAAAAATGAAAAGGCAAACATAGATATACCTTTAAGCTACATTATAATTGCAAAAAATCATAACAAATAGATCCAGTGGATTTTACTGCGTTCGTTCCTCGCTCCGTAAAACCGCTGATCAGCATGTTAGCATGGGATAAGGATGCTCGAAAACTTGTTCAAACAGCATGAAGTTCCGCTTTGGGGCAAGCTGTGTGCAACGGTCCTAACCTACCTGAGTCCCGATGCGGCGGATAACGTCAATCAATCATTGGCCACAGAGTTAAAGGACATGGAACGTATGGAGCTTATTGGGCAAATGATGGTTAAGGGCAACATTCCCTGCCTGACCTGTGGTGTGGGAGATGAATGTGAGATGAGTGGATTAAGAAAACGTTACGGACCGGATGCCAGGTCATCCGATTACCCATACACACGGGTCGAGGATCAGAAAGAAGTATGGGGAGAAGCAATGCGAATAGGTCGTCTAATCGGTGAACGCCTGCGATCAACTAATCGGGGCTAAAACTCCGTATAACCATCGTATTAACTCGGACGTGTCTTCCGCTGCGCTACAGTCACGCCGGTCATGCGGAGCGTCACGCGCGGTTCAACGGAATTTAATCGAATGCACGAAGTTTCCTGCTGATTAGGGGAAAAGCACTTACAATATCAACCTTATAACTATTTGTTAACGAGTCGCTCAAGGGGTACAATACAGCCCGAAGAAACATCCTTGCTTTTTCGGTCTGGGATTAATAGAATCAACGGCCGTTATGACCCTTGCTATCAAAACCAGCGGACTCACTCGCTGCTTTGGCGACCTGCGTGCCGTTGACAGTCTCGACTTACGTGTGGAAGCCGGGAAGTTCTACGGCTTTCTCGGTCCCAACGGCGCGGGCAAATCGACGACCATCAAAATGCTTACGGGTCTGCTCGCTCCTACAAGCGGCACGATGTGCATCCTGGGTGAGGAAATAGAAGACCCCGACAAAGCCAGAGAGGTCAAGCGCCGTGTTGGTGTAGTGCCCGAGGAACTGGCTCTCTTCGATAATCTGACGGCACAGGAATATCTGACCTTCATCGGACGCATGTATAAGATGCCCATGCCGACGGTCCGCGAACGTTGCCGGGAGCTGTTGACCATGATGAACCTGGATAGCGAGGAGAAGCTGACCCTCGAATACTCACATGGGATGAAGAAAAAACTCACGCTGGCGGCGGCGCTGATTCCGAATCCGGACATGCTGTTTCTCGATGAACCGTTTGAGGGCGTCGATGCCGTTGCCTCTCGCGTGCTGCGAGACACATTGAAGCGTTGCGTGGCACGCGGTGCGACCGTGTTCCTGACATCGCATGTTCTGGATATTGTCGAAAGGCTCTGCACCGACTTTGGGATTATTGTCGAGGGCAAGCTTGTGCATCAGGGCACGATGGACGAGATTCGCGCCGGTGGCTCGCTGGAGGAACGGTTCTTGGAGGCCGTCGGCAGCGATAACATCGAGCACCAGAAGCTAAGCTGGCTGGAGGATTAGATGGACTGGAGCCAACTTCGCACAATCATCTGGCTGCGCTGGCGCTTGACCCGAAATCAATGGTCTCGCAGTCAGTTGAATGCCGTGCTGATAATGATCGTAGCCGTGACTGTGCTTGTCTTAGGTGTTGTGAGCGGTGTTGCCGGAGTGCTGGTCGGTTTCTTTGTGTTGGCCGAAATGTCGCCTCAACGTTTGCTTCTCGCGTGGGATGTATTCTTTGGTGTGTTTCTGTTTGCCTGGATGATTGGAATGGTTTCGGAGATCCAGCGTTCGGAGACGATCGACATCAGCCGGATGCTGCACCTGCCGATCTCGCTAAGAGACATTTTCCTGGTGAACTATATCGCCTCGCACATGACCATTAGCATCATTCTGTTCCTGCCTTTAATACTGGGTCTTTGCCTGGGATTGCTCCTCAGCGGGCGATGGTTAATGATCTGGATGTTTCCGTTGGTATTCTGTTTAGTCTTTATGATCACGGCGTGGACCTATTGCTTGCGCGGCTGGCTGGCCGCGCTCATGGTGAACAAGCGGCGACGCCGTGCCATTATTGCCGGGGTCACCTTTTCATTCATTGTGCTCGTACAGCTTCCAAATATCATTAGCAACCTCGCGCACGGTCGTAAAAAGCACAGACCCGACACGGTGAAATCGGCACCATTGGACGAACAGGCGACGAGGCAACCCGTGAGTCGGAACAAAAGGCCCATTCCCCATGCGGTCTTATTGGCACATAAGGTTGTGCCCTTCCTGTGGGTTGGCAACGGTGCGATGTCGCTGGCCAGGGGAAATGCCCTGCCCGCCGTGTTAGGTACGGCCGGCGCATTCTGTATTGGTGGATTGGGTTTGAGGCGGGCCTACCGCACGACCATTCGTTTTTACCAGGGACGCACGATTGGCAGGAGGTCCAAACAAAAACCGAAAGCTAAAAAGGTCCCCGTCGTCAGGAAGAACTTCCTTGAGAGGCAACTGCCCGGTATTCCCGACGAAGCAGCGGCGCTGGCGCTGGCTTTCTTCCGTTCCCTGACGCGGGCACCCGAAGTGAAGATGGCGCTGGCGACCAATTTCATCATGCTGCTGCTTTTTGGAACTATGTTCTTCGCGCGGCGTATGTCCAACCTCAGCGACAACTTCAAATTGTTCATCGCCAGCGGCCCCATCCTGTTTACGTTTCTCGGTATGAGCCATCTCGTGTTTAACCAGTTCGGTTTCGATCGGGGCGGATTTCGTCAGCTCGTGTTGCTGCCGGTACCGCGAAGACACATCCTGCTGGGAAAAAACCTTGCGTTACTGCCGATCGCGATCGGAATTGGGTTAACTTTACTCGTGCTCGTCAAAATCATCCTGGGTATCTCGTTCACCATCGTTCTTGCCGCCTGCTTGCAGTTGCTGGCGGTCTTCGTGCTGCTCAGCATAGCGGGCAACCTGATATCCGTACTCGTTCCTTACCGCATCTCCCCGGGATCAATGAAGCGGACCAAAACCTCTGCCATGACGTCCCTCCTGATTTTCATATCGCGATTATTGTTTCCGGTGGCCATGGTTCCGATGCTCCTTCCACCGGCGGCGGGGCTGCTCATGTCCAGCTTAGGCTGGCTGCCTGCCGGGCCTGTGAACCTTTTGCTCTCGACGGTAATGTTAGGGCTCCTTGTCTTCTTTTACAGGCTCAGTCTGCCCGGCCTCGGCAACCTGATGCAGCGACGCGAAAAACAAATCCTTCAAGTGGTTACGGCTGAAGTGGAGTAAATCTAAAGCATCGCGGCAATCAGAGACACCTTCACTTTTCTGTTAGCTAAATAATCAGCATTGCGTCCCCGTAGGAATAAAAACGGTATTGCTGTAAGATGGCGTGATTGTAAGCGGCGAGGATGTTTTCGAGACCGGCAAAAGCGGCGACCAGCGCGAGGAGTGTGGATTTGGGCAGATGGAAGTTCGTTATCATAGCGCCTGTAATTTTGAATTTATAGCCGGGCTTTATGAATAGACCTGTTGAGCCGGTGGCGGCTTCGATTTGCGGGCCGGCGGCTATTGTCTCAAGGGTTCGGGTCGAGGTTGTACCGACAGGGATTATTCGCCCCCCTTTGTTTTTTGCCGTATTTATTATCCGGGCGTTCTCCTGGTCTATACTGAATCGTTCCTGATGGATTTGGTGGCCATCGAGCTCTTCTGCGGTGACGGGTTTGAATGTTCCGGCTCCGACGTGCAGTGTTATATATGCAAAGCTGATACCGGCCTGTTTTAACTGCTCTATCAGGGGCTTTGTAAAGTGCAGTCCCGCGGTTGGGGCCGCGACCGCGCCGGTTTTGCGGGCGTAAACCGTCTGGTATCGCGTTTTATCAATATCTGCTGCGGCAGGGTCATCATCTCGTTTAATGTACGGTGGAAGCGGCGGAAAACCGATTTTATCGAGAGCGGTTTCTGTGTCTGCTTCTGTCTTTAACCTCAGCAGGCATCTGCCCCGGGCTTGTTTTTCGAGCAGCTCGGCCCGGCAGAAATCGGCCTTTTGCCTGTCTTTTAAGATAAGAATGTCACCGGGGCTTAGCCTGCGGGTGCCTTTTAACATTACCACCCAGTTGTTATCAGAGTTTTCCGTGAGGAATAAACCTTCGAGTTTCCCCCCCGTGGTGCGGCGGGCGAAAAAGCGGGCGGGCAGGACTTTCGTATCGTTGAGCACAAGGCAGTCGCCGGTCGATAAAAAATTTCCGATGCTGCTGAACCGGCTGTCGAAAATGTCACCGGCAGAGCGATTAAGAACCAGCAATCGGGAGTCACTTCGAACAGCACAGGGGTGCTGGGCGATCAGCTCAGGCGGTAAATGGTAATTCAGCTCTTCTGTTTTCATAATCAGACGTTATCAGACCGTTAGCAAAATGACAAAAAAAATTTTGTCTGAATAATACGTTAAATCAGAGATTTGGGCGGTGATATAAAAATTCCTGCAAAAGCAGTTCGATATAACTGACGATACCAATGCTAATAACACGAATCCAGCTTACTTAACAGTAATAGTTTTTCAAAGGTAAAGGCAGGGTAATGTATTCAGCAAAGTATTTTGACAAAGAAGCAACATCAATCGCTGCTTTGGGCAGGGATGAGCTTAAGAGACGAATCAGGAATTTCAAAGGCCGATTCAAGTTGGATTTTACCGAAGATTACCTCGACAAGACCAGCGTTGACAGGTTGAGACATATCCTATTAGCTGCGTTAATAAACGCCAAGCCGCGCAATTAGCAACCTGTTCACACCTTCGCACCATTCGCAGGGCATAATTGCATGATGATTACAGGCAAAACTTATATCCTTGTATCCTTGCGCATAGAAAGGCGGATATTAAATCCGCCTGTAATTCCGAGGAGCTATAATATTCCTTACTGAGTTTTTGTTAATTTACCTCTTGCAATTCTGTTTCTTTTATAAGGCTTATTTTTAATAATCTTTATAATTTCTCATCCATGTCGGCCAGTCGCTCGGGTTCTTGCCGCCGGCTTTGGTGTGCTGGCCGCTCACCTGGTAACCACGGCTCCACTTGAGGGTCCACAATTCCTTAACCCCAGTCTTTCTGACGCTCCAATCGGCAAAAAGGCAGTTCACAAACCCGTTGTGCCGGTCAACGCAGACACGGTTCATCTCATTTGAATTAGGTGTATCCGCCGGGCCGTCCCCGGTTTGTGGGGGTTGGTCGTCTTCCCTTGGCCAGGAATCGACCCACCAGCTACCTGTGAAGACCGGGACATTATTTGCATTTTTGACCATGTAACTACCCCAGTGCCACTCGGGGGGTGTCCTGCCCCAGCCGTTGTTTCTGTTGCCGGACTCCCTGGACGCCTTGATATTTAATATCCAGCCGTTCAGGCCGTAGCTGCCTATATCGTTGGAGGTTTCCCAGGCCACAGCGGACCAGGTTCCTCGTGGGATACCTCCCTGCGGCATCGGCTTTACGGCCTGTGGGCAAAGCCACAGCTTATCACTAAAATCCTTGGTGTATGGCCTCATGGTTTCGCGCCAGAATTCCCCGGAACCCATCCCGCTGCGTGTGCCGTTCAACTCGCCGGTAAAGAAATACCCGTCATTGTCGTCGCAATACATCGCATACATAAGGCCCCATTGATTCAGGTTTGCCAAACAGGTGACGGTTCTTGCCTGTTGTTTCACCCGTTGCAGCGCGGGCATCAGGATTGCCATCAAAATCGCGATAATGGCGATTACCACTAAAAGCTCTATTAATGTAAAACCTTCTTTTCTGTTCATAGTGACACCTTTCATCTTTTTTTCTACCGGTTATGATGCGCGAAAGCAACTTTGTTTTTTGTTAATTTAGGCAACTTCACCGAGTATATTATACACCCAAATCGGACTTTCCGCAATAGAAAATAGCTCAGACTCAAGTTTTTTTTGAAGACGTTTCGAACGAGGCCGACTAATGAGGGGAGTTGGGTACATCATTATCAAGCTTCATAAGTATTTATAAAGGATGGTTTTGCGAATAATAGCCGGAGCAAATTAGCAGGGGGATGAAGAACCACCTGAGTATCAAGATAAGTTGTGTTCCAATTGAAGTGATAAATCTGTTATAAGAAATAATAGGCGGATTTGTGCCTGTTAGTCGAATTTACGGCATTTCTTTGTCGGGCGGTCATTTTCATCAATAGTCTTTAAAGTGCTTCATCCACTCGGGCCACTCGCTTGAGGTGACACCGCCTGCCTTGGTCCAGAAGCCGGTTTCATTGAACTCTTTATGCCATTTAAGGGTCCACAGTTCTTTTTGCCCGACTTTACGGGCCGAATAGTCTAAGAACAGACAACCGGCGAATCCATCATGCCGGTTGAGGCAATACCGGCCAATCTGTGCTTCATCATTCCACTGCTCGCCGCTATAGCTGGGTGGCCGGTCTGTGTCTAACGCCCAGCCGTTATAGCGCTGGGCCTCAAGGAACAATGACACGTACGCGGCTCCCGACACAGACGGACCGCGCCAGAACCAGTTTACTCCCCCACTGTGAGGTTCCCGGCCCGGCTGGGGGTCAACACACCAGCCGTTGATTCCATAGCTTCCCTTCATACGCTTTTTCCAGTGCCCCCCCGCTCATATAGCCCCAGGCCATAGTCACACCGGCACCTTAAACCGGGATTTAGCTGTCTAAGTAAAATTGTGCAGTTAATGTAGTAGATTTGTAAATTCAGGGCCTGTACCAATTTGTTTCGGTATAGGCCCTTTTTTCATTGATAATTTTGAGATTGCCAATTTTATTTGAAGGCATTAAACGATTTGTATAGCTCGAAAGATTTTCCTTGACGGCAAGGTGTATAATTTGTTATATATATAATTCGGTGAAGTGTGTGCCCGTATCGGCCACTATATGAGAGCATTTTTGCTTTCTTACAGGTGGAGCTTCT
>JABMRO010000793.1 GCA_013202635.1 Planctomycetota bacterium | reverse complement strand
GCAATCATATTGTTGCCATTTCTGGGATTTTATTTGGGTTGGAAATTTCGAGACAAGACAGGGTTACGGGCATGGCGGCGGGGAATCGAATGGGATTGCGATCAAATAATCCATATTGCGAGGAAGGTGCGAAATGGAACATGGAACCCGTAAAGAACTGGATGACCTCTTACTTATTGTTGATAATTGGATTCGGGGCTACAAAACTCTCTTGGCCGGCCCCGGGGATGAATATCTTATCGAAGATTTAAAAGAGGAAGTCAATGAAAAGATGATGCCGTACATTAGCAGATTGCTCAAAACCGAACACATCACACGGGAAGAAATGGGCGTCTTGTCTGGTGAAATAATATCAAAAGTCGCTGAGTTTGAAAAGACTGTAACCTGTAAGGGGTGTGAGGAGTGTGATTGTGGATGAATACAAAGAAGAAACAGACCGGCAACTTATTGAAACGCTTGTCGATATGTGGCGAAAGGACGCGGTTCATTTCGAGAACCTCATTAATTTCCTGATTGCGATTATACAGAAAGCCGGAGAGCTTGCACGGGAAGGAAACTATACGCCTTTGCAGTGCTTCATGCACAGTGGCAACCCAAAGGGTGAGATGAAACTTAGTCCGATACGCAACACAAGTCCCGTGATCCACAAGGAGTTTGAGCTTGAAACATGGAACCTTGAGTTCCGAAATGCAATGATAAAGCTTGGCGTTGAATTTGGCGCTACCGAATCCGAGGAGTTGCGAGAAGAACACCAAATGGAAGAGGATGCCCCGCTTATGGGGTGGGGGAATATTAATAAGGAGAAAATGTCATGATTGGATGCGACAGATATGTAGTTGAGTTTATTGCCGGAAATATGGTGTCAATCACGCTTGCGATTATGCTCATCAAGGGACTGGCAAGAATAACGTCTTTCAAGTGGGATGACAAGGTGGCGGAACTGTTTGAAAGTGTATTCAGCTTTGCGACACAGAGAAAAATAAAATAAAGGGAGAATATCATGAAGAAATATTTTATTGCCATATTTTTGGCACTGTTCTTGCTTATGGGATGTGCAACGACCAACACAAATCCGCTTGAGGGGATATCGAAAAAACTTACCCCCGTGGTCGAAACGCTTTCATCTGACTGGCCGAAAGCGTCCGGTCTTATTCGGGGCGCAATAGGCACTGATAATCTTCCGAAAAGCGTTGTTGACCAACTTGACGAGATCGATAGCTGGTGGAAGGATGGCGACGAGTGGAAGACAGCGGAAGAGATTCAACTTTCTACCTACCAGAAATGGTACATCGCCGGCGTGAGAGTAGGCCATACCGGACCCGTTCTAAGGGCAATGATTATGCAATACGCTCCGGGACTTCTTTCGTTCTCTGAGGTAGGAACTGCACTCGCTTTCTTAGGGCTGGCTTTATGATTAATGAAAAAGCCCAAGCCAACGAAAAAGAAACTCTGCCGTAGATGTTGCGGGCGCTGGCGGTATCCTACGGAGCTGTGTTGCTTTGATCCTATAAAATGGAAAATGTACTAATGCCGAACGGCGACAAAGAGCGGTTACTTGGATGGCTGCACGACCTCTCAGGCAACCTTGAACGCGAAACGCTGTCATATTCAAAGGATGCGACAGGAAAGATATGGATTCGCCACAAGACAGAAGATGCGACCGGCGCGGTGATTTGGGAACCGAGCCACTGGCGCGAGAACGAGCTGTCATAAATGAGTGCCAGACAATTCTACGGAAACTCAACGACGCTAAACATGGATTCACAACCGGGATTTTGGCTGACATAAGTGAGTGTGCCTACCGGATTTGGGCGCTTGAGCAAAGCGTGGTTGATGAGTTTATGAGCCAGATTGGGGTTTTTTGAACTTCTGCTACTCTTCCGGCGATCGCATTACGCCTCTCGCTGATCCGCTGCCGGGTCATAAGATTATCCCTCCTTGTCGGGTGCTTCTATTTTAATCGTTGTTTCAAACGGCGGGTTCATTCCGCAATTCATTATATTGCCAAGCCTATTCATCAGGACATGAAGCTGCCATTTAGACCACCCGTTCTCATCTTCTTTTGGGGAATGGTGGCCATGCTTCACTTGTGGGAACTCGCGTTTAAGTTCATCATATTGCCGCCGCAATTCTTTTTTGCCCGATTCGGTAAGTCGAACATGAACATAATTATTTACATTAAATTCAAACATCTTTCAACCTCCGCTTTCTGGAACGTTTCGGAACGACCGTGAACCCGCTCCTTATGGGGTTACTGTTATCCTGTTCCCGTTATCAATCAATCAGCCGTCTGATATAAACCGGGATTCCATCAACATCTCCGACAGGTTCCGATGTCCTCTTAAATTCAAACGGGCAATCTTCTTGGCGGCATGGAAAGCACGGCCCAAGCGTTGCATCGTCCAGCCCGCCAATAATTATTTTGCCACACTGGTCGAAACAATATTTCTGTGCCTGTTTTTCCTGAATCAGGGCTGATATTGCAAAAAGCATGTCCTACGCTCCTATCAGTTCAGGGTTTTCTTAAATGTTTTAACGGCCTCCGCAAAGGTCTTGAAACGGCACCTTTCCATAAACGCATCGTCTCGGCTGGACGGCATCTGCTCCAATTCCCATTCGGCGTCATGGTTCAGACAAAGTTCATGAAAGCGGATTGCAAACTTATTCCGCCCTTCAATTTGACCCACCCTGTGTATCTTGGGCCTGTATAAAACCCCTTTGTCGGGAAGCAATATTTCCCATACACATGCTGATATGTTCATAGCTCCCGCTCCTTTTTATCGCTTTTCCATGCCAGATGCCCGTCCTCTCCAAGCATGTGGCAATTGTAGCATTTCCATTCCACATTATCCAAAGCATCTCCCCCGCCAGCTCCGTATGATTTAATGTGTGACAAGTGGCCGCACCGGAAAACATCGAATGAACCATTTTCAAGATTGGCCGGCGCGTAAGTGCCGCACTTGCAAAACTCGTTTGCTATTTTGGCGACCCCAACCCTGAATTTCTGTTTTGCCTTTCCGTATAGCCGGACTGCTTTGATCTTCGGGTTCGGCTTATGCTTTTCGTAGATTTCTTTTAACATGCTCATTTTATCGGGCTTTGATAGATTTCGACCGTGACAATTCTGTCAATTTTGTGCTGAAATAACTCAAGATTGTTTATGGTATCGGCCTTATTTTTCCCCCTTGGGATGCCGAACTCCTTTGCAAGTTCTCTGAGCTGATCCCTGGTAAAAACATCAAGAATGCACGACCCTGCTTTTTTGCTTAAATCTTTAAAGTTGAACTGTTGAAAAATCATTGCGGCCCCCGTATAATTTTGCTTGCCTTGAATTTCTTTAGACAATCGATACAAGTAACAGTTTTGTTCCGGCGGTAAGTTTCCATGTTAAAATCCCAAGCCTCGCCATTCCATTCAAAAATCTGTATGACCCTTGCGTGTGATATTGCTTCATATCCTGCGCGGCTTTCACATGCAGGACATTTATTCATAATTGGGTTCGGGCCTGGTGGCATTAGTTATACACCCACCCTGCCGACGTACACTGAGGGCACCACATTGTATTGTTTTCCATATCTACCGCATCAACCAATAATTCATGTATGCGCCCTTTCCAGCCGCACCCGCCGGAATCTTTGGGGCAACTCACCGTTACGTTATGTTTTTTCCAGTCGGGATTTTCTTTAAATAGTGTTTGTGTTTTTTGTGCTACCATCACGCAAACTCCAAAAATTTATCTGTCAGTTCGTTTATCCGTTCCTCTCCAATTTCTGCCATCATTGGGATTTTCTTCAATATAACGTTCAGCACATTTGAATACAGCTTTTGAAACTCGTCGTTGTCCATTTTGGCAAAGCTGATGCTGTCCGCTTCCGGTCTTGTGGTCCCGTCCAGCCTGATGACAAGGTGAAAATAGCCCGCAAGAATAATTAAATCTTTCCTGAACCTCTCGAAGTTCTTTTCAGGTACGCCGTATTTGCTGTTAATCTCTCCCGGTTTCCAGTAGTCAAAGGCTAAATTAAGCAGGGCAAAAAACTTTTGGTGAAAGGCATAGTTTCTCATTTTCCTGAACTCGCCATGAATGACCTGCCCGAGTTTTAAGCTACGATACCAATCATCGGTTTCAGAGCTGTTAGGG
>JABMRO010000792.1 GCA_013202635.1 Planctomycetota bacterium | reverse complement strand
GTTAAATACATATTATGGCGCCCAGGCATTTGAGGATCGGACATTTAAGGCAATGTCGCAGCTGATCACCGAAAATTATGATCAGGATAAGACCCATGTAGCGGTTTCCAGTCCCAAGATAAACTCACGCGGCCGTTGGGAGTTTTTCGTATTTCAAAATCAGGGATACCGTGCGAAGTCAAAACTGAAAGTAGAGATTCCGCGGAAGAATGTGGCAATTATCGATTTTGATGCTGTTTATGGAGATTAATAATGACCAAAGAAAAGATGGATAAATTTAAAGGCTATGATGTTCTCGGTAGCTATCCGGAAGACGGCTGGCTCAAAGGTTATTTTTATGTAGCTGACGATGATCTCAAAAGCGGCCGGGCTAAGACTAATCTGGCTTACCGTGATCTAGGCTTTATCCGGCATAAAGATTACATGCTGCATTTGTTGAACATTAAAAGGGATGAACAGGTTCTTGACGTTGGTTGTGCCGACGGAGCAATGATGGTCTATTGCGGTTTATTAGGGGCGCGGGTTTGGGGAGTAGATATCGCGCTTGAGGCCGTGCAGCAGGCAAATCAGTATTTAGATAAATTCAAAATTGAAGGTGAGGCTATTCAGGCCGATGCCAGAGAACTTAAGTTTAGCGAAAATCACTTTGATAAAGTAATTTCAGCCGACTTTTTCGAGCACTTAAGCTACAAAGATAAAGTTTCAGTTCTCCAAGAAATTAAAAGAGTGCTTAAGCCGGGAGGGCGAGCAGTGATCAAGACACCGAACTTGAGATATTTGCGCCTGGCAAAGTTATTTAAACAAATAGGACGGGTTTTGAAATTAAAGAATCCTCTTGATGTGGTCATTGCTCATACCACAGGCAAGGACCTTCAGCACATTGGTTTAACCACAAAGACAGAGCTCTCCAACGCGATCAAGGCTGCGGGTTTTATGAATTTTAAGTTTCACTATGAGCTTAACTCCAAAATTGAAAAGGTGCCTCAGTCTATGGCAGAGTTGTGCGTCAGTTTACCTTTGTTAAAAGATATTTTTTCTGAGGTGTTAGTTGTAGAAATCCATAAACCGATAATATTATCGTTTTTTCCTTAAAAGGTGGTGGAGAATGGATAAAGAAATGATCCAGGAAAAATTTATTAAAGCCAGCCAGATCAGGCGGATAATTATTGAACAGTCCTATAGGGCGCATGTGGGCCATATCGGTTCGGCCTTGTCTATTGCCGATATAATTGCTGCGCTATATGGCAGTGTTTTGCGTATTCCTGATTGTGCCGACCCGGAGCGAGACCGTTTTGTGTTATCTAAGGGGCATGCTGCGTTGGCACTTTATGCAGCGCTTTTCTTAAAGGGCTGGCTAACAAAAGAGCAACTTAATTCTTATTGCGCAGATGATAGTTTGTTGGGCGTTCATCCGGAACATGCACTTTCCGGTGTAGATTTCTCGACCGGATCACTGGCCCAAGGTATAACTATAGGCACAGGGGCGGCATTAGCAGCACGGGTGCAAAATTCCTCGCGGCGAACATTTGTCCTGGCCAGCGATGCCGAATGCAACGAGGGTGTTCTTTGGGAAGCGGCAATGTTCGCAGCACATCATCACCTTGCCAACCTAATTGTTATCGTTGACTTAAATGGGCAGCAAGCATTTGGTTATACCAAGAATGTCTTAGATCTTACGCCTATGGCTGAACGTTGGAAAGCGTTCAAGTGGGATGTACATGAGGTGGATGGTCACAATGTGGCAGAAATAACAGAGACCATCAACAAGCTTGACACAACTATGGGCTCGCCCCATGTGTTAATCGCAAAAACTATCTTTGGTAAGGGAGTTTCCTATATGGAGAATCAGATCAAGTGGCACTACTGGCCGATGTCGGAAGAGGAGTATCACCAGGCACTCGGGGAAATCGGAGAAGCTAAATGAGAGGCACATTTATCAGCACTTTGACAGAGTTAGCTGAACGCGATCCGCGTATTTTCTTACTGACCGGAGATCTGGGCTATCTGGCTTTAGAGGTATTTTCTAATAAGTTCCCCAAACGGTTTATTAACGTAGGTGTGGCAGAGCAGAATATGGTAGGTTTGGCTACAGGATTAGCCGAAGCAGGCTTCATACCATTTGTCTATTCAATTTCTACCTTTGCTGCCCTGCGTCCATATGAATTCATTCGCAACGGCCCGATATTTCATCAATTGCCGGTGCGCATTGTAGGAATAGGCGGTGGATTCGAATATGGTCATAACGGCCCCTCTCACCATGGATTGGAGGACGTAGGCGTAATGCGTGTTCAGCCCGGCATCAGTGTCGTGGTTCCTGCTGACTACCAACAGGCGCGTTCGGCACTGCTTTCTACCTGGGATTTACCCGGACCGGTCTATTACCGAATTGGTAAGGATGAGCGGACCTTGGTGCCTGATCTAGATGGCCGTTTTGAGCTTGGGCGAGTTCAGCTGATCGGAGACGGTTCCGATCTGCTGATTATCGCAATGGGTAGCGTGGCCAGCGAGGCTGTTCGGGCTGCACAAACCTTAAACGCTCAAGGGATCGGTTGCACGGTAATGATTGTTGCCGCATTAAATCCGGCGCCGATAAATGAATTGGCGCAAACTTTAGGGCGTTTTCGCTTAGCCCTTACAGTAGAAGC
>JABMRO010000791.1 GCA_013202635.1 Planctomycetota bacterium | reverse complement strand
TTGGACAAACTGCTAAATAGAAAAGTAAAATATAACAAGGCTAATTCAGCCGATGCAAAAAACCGCAGCGGCTGATTAGCATCCGTTCGGCGGAATAATCCCAATGAACACAAATTAAAAAAGGAGTCAGAAAATGAAACGACTAATTAACTTGCTTATTATTATGTTACTCGGGTTTGTCTTTACTGGATGCTCATTGAAATTGGAATATGATTTACATCCA
This sequence comes from Planctomycetota bacterium, assembly GCA_013202635.1. Lineage (GTDB taxonomy): Bacteria > Planctomycetota > Phycisphaerae > Sedimentisphaerales > Anaerobacaceae > NIOZ-UU13. Next base: position 3,903 of record JABMRO010000791.1, on the reverse strand, counting down.
CCCATCAGTTCCTCTGCTGGGTACGAAAAAAGTACTAAACAGAATGTTGTTTATGTTTACGACAACCGACAAGATAAAAAATTCATCAAAGGAATGACAGCGCTTAAAAGTGTAGATATAAATATTGGTAATGTTGATGACCCAGTTTCTTGGCTGGCCCAATCTTTGGAAAAAGAATATTTATCGCATAATATTTCGGCAACATTCACGACTGATAAAACATTTAAAAATTCAGCTGATGCGACACTCACAGTGAACAAATATCAAATTATAAATTCAAGAACATCGGGTTTTCATCCTTATGTTGCCTATCATTCTTTTTCCGGAACTATTACAAATTCAGACTCTAAGGATTCTGTGGTGTCGTACTTCGTATATGGCAAAACACCCGTTTGGTCAATGGATGAAGTGCAAACCCCATGTTTTGATATGCCATCTGCAATCCTAATAAAAGGAATAGCTGCTAAAGTAAACCGTTTTGCTCTTTATTATCGTATGAACGACAGCCAACTGAAGAAACTCAACAAAACTACACAAGAAAAAGTAAATTCAGCGGTGCCAGAAGCCTACCTATCTGTATTAGAAATTGGACAATCTAATAATCCCAATGCAATTGGTTATCTCAAGCCATTCACAGAAAACAGTGATACTCTCATTAGAGCTTGTGCTCTTTCTGCCTTCGGAATGATAGGTCAAGAAGATACTCTTGATTTTCTAAAAGAAAAATTTACTCAACACATTGACATCGACCGTTTTATGGCTCTAAAGTCAATTGGTGATTTAGGCACACCAGAGGCGATACAATTCTTGAAGGACGCCCGCAAAGACCCACAGTATAACGATGAGTATGGTTTCAAATTTCTAGTTGACCTATATCTCGACTCTGTTCAATAACTACAATGGCAGACAGAAAAGGGGTCAAACTGAAACTAAAGTAAAGGGTGGGTGACCCCTTTCAAACTTTCCATTTGTTAAGGAGGAACGGCATGAAAGGTTCATCCGCGGAGATCATAGTGAAATACCTTGAGCAAGAGGGCGTTGAGTATGTGTTTGGCGTCCCCGGGGGTCATCTCCTACCGTTTTATGACGCACTTTACAAAAACGGCACCATCAAAGCCATTCTGACAAAGCATGAAGCGGGCGCCGCACTCATGGCCTATGGATATGCCGTCACGTCTGGCAAAATAGGCGTCTGCTGCGGAACGGTAGGCCCCGGGGCCACCAATCTGGTGACCGGAGTCGCCTCGGCGTACGTGGATTCGGTCCCTCTACTCGTTTTGACCGCACAAGTTGGTACTACCGCTATCGGCAAAGGCGCCCTGCAGGAAGCGGCAGGCGTTGGCCGGACCGTAGACCAAGTTGCTCTCTTCGAAAAAATCACGAAGATGAACATCATGGAGATACGGGCCAAAAACATGGCCGATACTATTCGCCGCGCCTTACGGGTGGCCTTTTCAGGGCGACCGGGTCCCGTTCATATTGATCTCCCTGCCGACGTTCAGGCTGAAGTCGTGGAAGCAGATCTGCTCCCGGTCTCTGCCTATCGCACTTCCAGGGGAGGCTCCGTGAACGTGGCCCATGTTAAAACAGCCTTTGAGTTGCTCAAAAATGCGGCCAAACCTGCAATACTTGCCGGCTACGGCGCCGCCGCCAGTCGCCAAGGGGAGAATCTCTTAAGGCTGGCAGAAGGACTTGCCATACCGGTCACGACCACACTGAGGGCGAAAGGCGTCTTTCCCGAAGATCACCCTCTATCGCTGGGGTGCGTCGGCCTCTACGGTACTCGCGCTGCAAACAGCTACCTCAGATCAGACATAGATGTACTTCTTTCAGTTGGTGCAAGTTTTCATGAATTCACCACCCACTGCTGGGATCCCGCCTTCGCTCCATCTAAAGCCCTCATTCAAATTGATATCGATCCCACAGAAATAGGCAAGAACTACCCGGTCACTCTCGGACTGGTAGGCGATGCAGAGGTGGTTTTGAAGAGTCTGGTAACCGAGTTGAGCGGGTCGGGGCGCAAAGGCCACGAAATCGGCTCATTCAAAAACAACCATGAGTATTTTCGGGAAGATTCAATGCTCTCCGATGCGATTCCCATGAAACCGCAGCGCCTTATGAAAGAACTTCGCGAGGTTCTTCCCCGAGATGTCATCGTGTTTGCCGACATAGGAAACACCTTGACCTGGGCAGAGCGCTGTTTTCAAGCCTATTCCGAAGGCCACTTCGTCGCCGCTTCAGGCCTCGCGGCTATGGGATCGGCCGTTGCAGCGTGTATCGGAGGCAAACTGGGAAGACCCCAAAGCCCCACCCTGTGTCTCTGTGGAGACGGAGATTTCCATATGACCGGTATGGAGGTGGCTACCGCCGCGGCCCACAAGATTCCCGTTGTATGGATAGTTCTGAAAAACAGCCGGCTCGGCATGATTCACGACCTTCAAAGCGTGAGTTACCAGAGTCGTTATATATCATCCACTTTTTCGGATACGGACTTTGTTCTGGCAGCCAGGGCACTCGGCGCAGAAGGGTACCGCACCGACAACCCTTCGGAGATCGGCCCTATTGTGAAGGAGACCCTAATGAAATCTACTCCGGCGGTCATCGAAGCGACCATAGATGCAGCCGAAATGCCACCCATGAAGCCTCGGATGCTGGCCCTGAAAAGGTCCCTCGGTCTTCCCGATGCGACGGCGTCATTCTCCTGGAATGCAATTAAAGCTCTCTGGACGATGGTCAAGGAGCGGTGATGCGTGCATAAAGGAGAGGGACGTACACGAGTAGAGGTGCACCCGACGTCGCAAAACAGCCCTCCACGCCGGTGACCATCATGTTAAGTGCATAAATGGGCAAGGACAGTACATGGCATATCAAGAGATAATAGATCATTTGCATAGTTTTGCTAATCCAGAAATAGCTGAACACTCTCAGCGTTTTTTCAAAACCGCAGAGGGTGAATATGGTTTTGGAGATAAGTTTCTTGGTATCCGAGTTCCAGTTATCCGTCAAGCAGTCAAAAAGTTTAAAATTACTCCATTGAGTGTCGCAGAAAAACTCTTAAAGTCTGAGTATCACGAAGTTCGGCTATATGCGTTGCTACTTTTAGTTTTTCGCTTTTCCAAATCCAGCATCGATGAGCAACATGAAATCTATCATCTGTATTTGAGTAACACCCAGTATGTAAATAACTGGGACTTAGTTGATAGCTCGGCCCATCACATTGTCGGCGCTTATTTAAAAAACAAAGATAGATCCGTGTTGTATGATTTATCAAAATCGAATTCACTCTGGGAACGCCGGATAGCGATTATGTCCACTTTTTACTTCATCAAGAAAAACCAATTTGGCGATACATTGCACATTTCAGAACAATTGCTCAGGGACCAAGAAGACTTAATTCATAAGGCAGTGGGCTGGATGCTTAGAGAGGTTGGGAAACGAGACTTAGCTATAGAAGTCGCGTTTTTGAAAGCTCATTATCAAAAAATGCCAAGAATAATGCTAAGGTACGCAATCGAAAAGTTCAGCAAAGAAGAACGGCAAAAATATTTAAGTGGTAAAGTGTGACAGGCACCTAATAATTGCGTCAACTCTCCTTAGCATGGAAGAACCGCAGCTCAGCCGCCAGCGGTGCAGAGGAAACATATGTGGCTGAACATGACGGTCAGGTTTTCGGATTTCTAAGGAACACGGATGTATATATTTTAATTAAAAAGGAGGCAAATTCCAAATGAGTGAGCCCCAAGAAAATCTTGAAGATCAGAAAATGAAAATCATTGCACAGACAGCAGAGTTATCCAGGCTCCTTGGAATGATTCCGTCTGACAGTACTATTGATATTCACGAACCTATGACTCATAATACAATGGCGTTAACAAATTGGCTCAATACCACGAGAGACTCGTT
>JABMRO010000790.1 GCA_013202635.1 Planctomycetota bacterium | reverse complement strand
CTCCTCAATCGAAAGAGAGGAGAAACAGGGAATACAAAGTATGCCTAAATGAAAACGCCATATTACGTCTACTCGACCACGATGTCACCTGAAAATCAGGGTGTTTTTCAGCTTCTGAAAGAGGTGACTTTTCGAAGAATTCTGGGATTTTGCAGTTCATAGGAAGACCTAAGACATTCTTCCCAACTTGTTCAAACTAATTCCTGATTTACTTGTCATCTTTAATTCGATTTCAATTGAACGGAAGGTTCCATCTTGAAATTCCAATACAAATTACTGTCCACTTCTTCCCAATCACCACGAAGTAACTCTTTATCCGCATCGAAAACGACAAAAGAAGCTTTTGCATCATACAAATACAAATCGCAAAACTTCAGTGTTGCTTCCGGGCTTAGGCCGGCATACATCATCATCAGGCCCTGGGCATTATTGGGGTTTTCAACAACCTGGGCAACTCCCTGTGTCGGCTGATCATAAGTGGTTCCTTGCCAAGTGAACTTACCGCCATCGAACTTCATAGGGAAAATATCCTTAAACTGTTGAGCGACTTTATTGGTTTCGGGCCTGCCAATGAGAACAACACACTTGGTTTTCAGGTCCGCCTCATTCACGTCAACATCCGCCTTGATTTTCTCGGCACCCAACCCGAGGTAATTTTTGTTGAATCGCTCGGCGGTAGCTTTGTTCGCCTCGGCCTCTTTGATGGTGCCGTAGACAAGAGTGTAGTTTGGATAGACGTTCCAGAGCTCCGCGAGACAAGGTGGCATTTCCTGGATCTTCAGAATATTGAAATCGGGGTCAACCAAGATCCTTTTGGGTCTATCGGGTGTGCTGAATTCGAAAGCCGCGCTTCTGGTTTCCAGCCAGATTGTCTTGCGTTTACATCCTTCCTCGGTTTCGAGCTCAACTTCTACAGGTAGCCGGAATATTGAGTCACTCTTTTGCCATAGTTTCCCGTGAACGCGCCACGTTCCATCGGCCTTCGAGACGGTGACTTCGTCCAGTTTTAACTGCGGCAACTCATCGCGTTCGAGCCACTGCTCGAAGAACCAATCCAGAGGTTTCCCATAGATTTCTTCGGCCATTCTCTCGAAGCGTTCTGTCGTTACCGGTTTGCCTGAATTAACTCGTAGATTCACGTACGCATCAGAAATATCAAAGAACTTCTTATCTCCCACGACTTCACGAAGCATATGACAGATAAACGGCTCCTGCTTGGATTGCATCCAGGGTGTCTTCTCAGCGGTCTGTGCCAGTGCCGCCCGTTTATCCGGCCATTCTCGCGTTGCGTCGTCGATCCAAGTCAGGACCTGCCTCCCGTCAAAAGCAGAGGTTTGCTCAGTCCCGGCTTCCGGGTAAGGGGTGGCTGGATACCCGGCGAGTGCGTCAGCCGGGAATGGATCTGAGCGGTGTAGAATTTTGACCCTGGCCGTGCGTATATTGGCGATGTTCCATACACCTGTGCCCAATACATCCGCTCTACCATTATGAAGAAGAACCCATTGCTCGCCATAACCGTCGATTTTCTGCGCCGAGGGGAATAGACCGATTTTGATGTCGCGTCCTTTGCTGATGATAACGCCCGTATTTTCTAAACGGCCAAACCTGCCACCAAAAGCCGTAACAACCGGAATCCAACCGTAGTTGGGAGCATAGAAATCGGCCCAAACGTGAACAGTTACTGGTCCAAAGATCTGTGCTGCCGCCAGCCCGTCCGGTGATAATCCTGGGAATCGCCCATGCCACTCGTGCATAACGAGAAGACGGGAAAAGAATATTATCAAGGAGGATTCGACCAGTATAGTACGTTCTTTGTAGCTTTGTGCCGTGCGGTGGGAATTCCAGCAAGATGCATCACCGAAATCTCCGGATGGGGCCCTTGGATGACGCAAGAGAACATTAGACCTTCAAGCAAAGCGGATTTTAAAATTTGTTTTGAGGACGATGCGCTTTAAACCGATTCCTTTTGAGCGAGGTATCAAGGACCTGACCATTGTCACACTGATCAATGATCTTGGCTGGTCTTACGAAAGGACCCTCTCGATTATTGCAAGCGTAGTGATCATTTTTGCTGTCTTTGCTTTAATCAGCAACTATCCCCGTGTG
>JABMRO010000789.1 GCA_013202635.1 Planctomycetota bacterium | reverse complement strand
GTGCCGGACTCCAGCACACTGATAGTAAGGGGCCCTCGTTTTGCAACAAAAGTCACAAGATCGCTGCCAGTCTGCTCACTTCCCTTGACTACTTTGAGCCATAACACAATTATGCAGATTAGGGAAACAATTATAATCGCCCCAATAACTTTGGGAGATTTGAGACCAATACGACCGTTTTTTACATTATTGTTTGACATGATTAACTACCTCCGGCGAAAATTCTCGCCATAATCCACTTTCGTCCACCTGGAGAACACCCATATCACGTTGTAACTCCAGTTCGCCCACTCGATAACTCACAACGTCCGAAGTCAGCGAGTTTTGCGCTCCAAGGAGCGCATCCAGTGCTTCCAGCAAATTACGGATTTCTGTTCTTCCCGCCTCAAAAAAAAGTGTAGTGCTTTTTACGCGCTTCGTGGCTACGACAACCGCTTGAGCCTGAATTTTAAGGCTCTCGCGTAATTCCAATAAAGCTCTTAACTCATTGCGGATAGAAAGCTTTATCTGGTCCTCAAGCGTCTGCACATTGCGTGTTGCCTGCTCCAGATCAATAAGGCTTTTCCTGTATGCGTTCCGCTCAGCAGTTCGTTCGAAAGGTAAATCAAGATTAAGCAGCGCTGAATAACTGCCCTCATTAAAATGAAGCTGTGCATCATCTGCCCCTGCCGACCCAATTCCCCTGCGAGCCCCTATATTGGCAGAACCAAGAAACGTAAGCTCTGCTCCTAATGCATCCGCACGAACTACGACCTGTCTTTGGGCATCATACACTCCGCCAAGAGCCACCTGTAAATCAAGGCGATTCTCCAGAGCCAGTCGGACTGCCAACGATTCATCGATCTCAAAAGGACCGGCGTCCTCATCGGTAGGTGGCATTAATTCAATTGGTGCATCCGCTGGGGGTGTTTCCTGAGTAGTCTCAGAAATCTGCCCTTTTAGAATTTCTTCAACCATCTTCAGCACTGGTGCCCGGAGTTCTTCAAGATCATTTGGGTCTAGTTCAATCAAAGCATCCGGAGGAAGGCCAAGAGAACTCTTAAATGCATCGATGCGATTCTTGTAGCTTTCCTTTGCCGATACCCAACGATTTCGTGCCCCTAACTCGCTCTGGACCGCCTGGTCAACTTCGATTTCACTCGTCCGACCTGCATCGGCCCACCGGCGGGATCGACGTGACGTCGAAATCCGCATGCGGTAGTTCTCCTCTGCATTGGTCACCTCATCTATCTGGCGAAGGACAGACAGGTACTCGCTCGCTGTATTGACAGCAAACGTACGTTTGAAGCGCTCGAATTCATAAATAGCGTACACAACATCTCGCTCAGCCTGAGTCAGGCTTTCTGTTATTAAATGTCTGCCGGAACCTCTTAACAGAGGAATGGAGACGCTCGCATCCGCTGCCAAACCCATCGATGATGCACCTCCCTGCGTAAGTAAATTCGCCAGGTCAACTGCCAGAGCAGTGCTCAAATCAATTCCGCTCTGTAATCTTCGGCTTAATCCTATTGCCCCACTGCTCTCAGTACCGCTTACGGTTCTGCTGCCACTGCTGTCTGTGCTGAGCAGGTTATCGACCTGCCCAATAAAAGTATTGCGAAAAGCATCACGTTCCAAATCGAGGTCTAATGCTTCTCGAAAAACGTTTTCCTTGCGTGTTTGATATTCATCGCTATTGCGCGCCCCTATCTGCAAAGCCTCAACCAACGAAATCTTCAGAGGATTGTTGGGGTCAATCGGGATGTTGGCGTCAGGTGAGGAACCGGCCTGAGGATATTCATCCTTGGGCCAGTGCTCGATGCGATCAAGCTGGTCCGTACCTAATGAAGCTTCACTTGAATAAAGCAATTGCTGTTCAGTCATAAGACGGCGTCTCAGTATATCACTTGGGCGCTCAATACTGAAAGGTTCCGTCTTTCCGAGAGCTTCTTCCTGCTTCTGGGTAATGATATCCGAAGCAACTTTATCGGCTTCCTGACGATGCTGGGATGGTGTTCGACATCCAACCTGAACAAAAACCAAACAGGTTATCAGCAAAGTCATCAGGTAACATTTGCCCTGGTATATTCTTAACGCATTCGAGTTCTTTATAAATGTCTGTCGCATAAATATCCCTGCATAAACAAGTGTCCTACGTGTTTTTAAGAACACCGTATTTTCCTGTACATTTGTCATCACACAAGTGCAGGTTCATGATATTAACATTCTGAAAATAATAATAGTTAGACAGTATTCGTAAAGGTGTAGACGTTTTTGTCTGCAAAAATATTGCAATAATCTCATAATCTCCCCAAAAAATAAAAGCTAATTTTATTGCCGAACTAGACATTAAATTGTAAACTCACAGATTAATTTAATCTGGCGGCGTAGCCAAGAGGCCTAAGGCGACGGTTTGCAAAACCGTTATTCGCCGGTTCGAATCCGGCCGCCGCCTGTTTTTTCTATCCTCAATGTGTTCAATTATACCGTGAAACCTGAATTTATTATAAGTTTGTTTCAACAGACCGTCTACATTATATGCGCTAATAACAGCAGAATTCAGAACGACCCGGTAGAAATGCACTAAAAGAATTGACCCGTACTCGCAGGAGAGTACTCCCGCGCGTTTAATAATCGTAAAAGGCAATGCCCTCGCTGTCGGTACCAGTGTAGTTAATCTTAAACTCACCGGTCTCTTTTTTGTATAACCATCCACTGGACGTACCATCCACTGCAGCAGAAAAGGCGGTCGCCTGGGCTACAAAAGTGATGGTAGATAATTTGTTGAAGGAATTTTCAGGTAATTTCTTTATATAAGGCCCATTTACATAAGGGTCGGATGGTATAATGGACGGGGAAACCGCTCCAGTTTTCGTAGTTGTGGCAGTAAACTGCAACGCCAGTAATGCCGTCGGTGCTCCGGAACCATCTATGTATCCCGGCGGAACTCCATCATGCTGCATCTTATACAACTCTATTTGGGTTCGCATTACTTTGAGATTGTCTTTAGCCGCTGTCTCCCGCGCTGTCGCAATATGACCCTGAAATGTAGGCAGAACCAGTGCGGCAAGGATACCTATGATTGTTACGACTATTATTACTTCAACTAACGTAAATGCCTTTATCTTCATTTCTCCATCCCACATTAATTTTAAAAAACTCCAACACACATCTACTATATCGGCCATCGAGATAGAGCACTTTGTTAAGAGATTTTGCTTTCTTAACGCTATGTTCATCAAATGCTCCATTTATTACGGAAAAATTGCAGTGAAAATCCCGCTTCGACCGATAACATCACTGTAACGTGATGGGCAAGTCGAGATTTTCTATTTTGAAAAGAGCAGACACTATGAAAATAAATATCAAAAATCGTGTTCTGGAACTGCTCGATGGTGATATTACAGAAATGCAAACTGACGCCATCGTCAATGCCGCCAATGAACGATTGATATTAGGTGGAGGTGTCGCAGGAGCAATAAGAACAAAAGGCGGCCCAAAAATCCAGGCCGAATGCAAGAAAATAGGAGGTACGTTCGTAGGCGGTGCTGTAATAACAACGGCTGGAAATCTCAAAGCAAAACACGTAATTCACGCTGTTGGACCCCGGATGGGAGAAGGTAACGAAGATGAAAAGCTAAAAAATGCCACACTGAACTCACTTAAATTAGCAGACGATAATAATCTTAAAAGTATCTCTTTCCCGGCAATCAGCGCAGGCATCTTTGGCTTTCCCATCAAAAGCTGTGCCAAAATAATGCTCAAAACAACTATAGAATACCTTAACGGGCAAACCGGACTGGAAAAGGTCATCTTTTGTCTCTTTGGTATTGATAGTTACCAGGTCTTCGTAAAACAATTTAAGCAGGAAATATCAGAATGAAGGCAATGGTATTAAATAAACATGCGCCGATCGAAGAAAAACCTTTAGAACTGGTTGATTTGCCAAAGCCTACAGTGGACGATAACCAGATTCTCGTTAAGATTTCGGTTTGTGGTGCCTGCCATACCGACCTCGATGAAGCAGAAGGCCGATTAAGGCCGACAAAGTCGTCAATTGTTCCCGGCCATCAGGTGGTTGGAAAGGTCGCTGACAAGGGAAAAGATGTAACAAGATTTAAAATCGGAGATCGCGTGGGAATTACGTGGCTTTATTACAGCTGCGGCAAATGTGATTTTTGTCAAGCCGGCAATGAGAACCTCTGTAACCATGCAAAATGGACCGGCAAAGACGCAAATGGCGGTTATGCAGAATTTACAGTCATTGGTGAAGATTTCGCTTATTTGATCCCTGAAGAGTTTTCTGATTCTCAAGCAGCTCCGCTTTTATGTGCCGGCGTAATCGGCTATCGCACCCTTAGACTTGCAGATATAACAGACGGCCAAAAAATCGGCCTGTTCGGCTTTGGAGCATCAGCCCACATTGTGATTCAGATAATCAAATATAAGTTTCCCAATAGCCCGGTCTATGTTTTTACAAAGACAGCCCAACACGCCGAATTAGCCAAAAGTCTCGGTGCTGTCTGGACAGGACGGTCCGGCGACCAGCCCCCAGATAAGCTGAATAAGATTATGGATTTTACACCGGTTGGCCAATGCGTCCGCGATGCTCTCGGCGTCCTCGAAAAAGGCGGCCGCTTGATTATTAATGCTATTCGTAAAGAAACACCTGTCCCGCCGCTGGAGTATGCAAAATATCTATGGCTCGAAAAAGAAATAAAGTCCGTTGCCAACGTTACACGCCAGGACGCAAAAGAATTCTTACCGTTAGCGGCACAGATACCTATTGTACCTACAATCGAACAATTCCCGTTAAGCCAGGCCAATGAAGTACTCTGCTCGATTAAAAATTCCAGACTCCGAGCCGCCGCTGTCCTGAAAATATAAGGTTAAAAGCAGATAATTTGAAAAACGACCTGATATAATTGAATTTACTGATAAAATTTAGTATCCTAATAAAAGAAAGGTAAACACGTAAATGCAACTGAGGTGCTGCCAAGCGTAATAATTTTATGATTTCAATAATTATGCAAATATTAGTGTACTCTGGCCAGAAAGATAGTGGGGCTTTTTGAAAAAGTCACTCTAATGGAAACTAAATTTAATGTCTTTGAGATTCTGGAGATAGCCGAAAAAATCGACCATAACGGCGCTATATTTTATCTCAAAACCGCTGAAATGTTCGATGACCCGGAACTTCGGAACATATATTACATACTGGCAAACTGGAGAGCCAGGCACGAAAAGATTCTTGCCCTGAGGAGAAAACGGTTCTCCGAAAAGACCGGCGAATTCGGAACTTTCGATCCTAATAACTATGTTTTGTCAAATCCAAACGTCATGGCAGGCCTGACCGTGTTTTCCCACAAACCAGACTCATCAGGAAGGCTAACCGGAGCCGAAGGCAGAGAACAAATCATTAAAGATGCTATCAGAAGAGCAAAGGAAGCCATCTTTTTTTATAACGGACTAAAAGATTTTGCGCGGGACCCGGCCAGCAAGGAAACTATCGATAAGATTATTAAAGAAGAGAACCGCCACATACGTCTCCTCTACGAACAATTAGAACAGCAGTAAATCGCTTTCCCGGGGTTGTTATTTACCTTTGCTCGTGCCCATACCAGTTCCAAGGTTCTGCTTTATCTGCTTGTAAACAACACGTGCTCTTTCCTCGTTGCCGGACAGGAATTTGCTTGCTTTAATACTTACATTGGTAATATTGTCCGTCCCCGGCTCCATCCGTATCGTAATAGTCTTACCATCTGCAATTTTACCGACAACCTTGGCATAAAATACGTCTTTGGCAGTTTCGATAATCTCTACCTCCAACTGCTTGAGAGCTGCCACTGTTGCTGCGTACACTCCGTTCAGGTCCTGACCGGTCACGGCGTAAAGTTTGCCTCTTGAATAAACAGCAGCATCGGTACCTATCAAGTTAGGCCTGCCACAGCCACAAAGAACCAACATCAAACCGGCAAACACAGAAATTTCCCTGATTTTTTTAATTGACATACTTTAAACTCCTACCTAAGAAATTTCATATTTACCCATTTTATTTATCATCTATGAATCATATTATTAAGGTTTTTCTTTTACTACCGTCATAAATAATAACCTGTATTATATTCCCGGTAAATATACTGTCACTATATCAATTAGCGGCAGCGAACAAGCTGGTCCATATCAACATGAAGGTGCGGAATATTTGTTTTCAGGTCCTCGATAAAACGCAAACCGTCTTTCCAGTACCCTGCTGTTGGCCTCAAATCGGAATGAAAACCGGCAAAATATCGATTTATATTGTAAACTAATAGTTCTCGTAAATATTTGCTTACCATTGACGCTAATGACACCGGCAAAAATCTCTCATCAGCACCGACAACGAAATGCAAACGCATACTTTTATCGCCGTCTCGTAATTCATAGCTGCTGTCCGCCGGACTCTCACAAAGAATCTTCAATTCCATATCGCTAAACATCATCTGAAGATGCTTGCGATAATGAATCCGTCCGCCCTGCCTATCGATTATAATTTGTAAATCATCGCCCGCAAAATTATCATAAGCCCGCTTTATAAGTCGCGAGGTGGCGGAGAAAAGCACATTGGCTTTGTTCCTCACCGAAGCTACCATCTTATTGTAATACCCAACATCCAGGCAAAAGCTTCTCATATCCAACAGCTCAATGCCATTTGAGGTCATATCGTCAGCTAAAACCGTCGAGGCAATTGCCCTGTCGGCGGCATCAGCGGAAAGACAATAATTTCCGGCATCCCGGTACCACGGATAAGCACTTAACCGCTCGAGGCAGCCTGGACATAATAGCTCTATAAGTTCCACCAGCATTCCCGGCTCTTTACCGAGACATTTCAGGGTCCCCAGGACTGTTCGTTCCAGATGCTTGATTCCCACAGCTCTGCTGTAAGCCTTTTTGCTGTCGGTAATCAGCATTCGCCCCGCAAGTCTTTTTCGCCTATTGCCGACACTATTTCTCAATATCTGCCACATGTCAGCCTTTAAAAGATTGTGTGGAAGAGAAAAAGTGCTCGACGATACGACCAACGGCCCCAGAATCGGCCCAAAACCAGCTTCATCAATTCCGACCAAAACCACCATGTATCCAACTCCTGCCATCCATACTAAAGCACTTTCGCTGCATCTGCAATCAACTGTTGCATTGCACTGCCGGTATAAGAATTATAGCTCCTGATATCCTCAAATCAACAGCGTTGTTGGTCTTCAAGTCAAATCTTTTAACATAGTGGTTTTATGACACATCTGGACAGATCAGGCTGTATTTGGTTAGAAGCGGTTTCAAAACTGCTTTCGTCGCGCAATCGAGCGATATTTACTCTCGCAAGGCAGAGGTTCGAGATCGCCGCAGGCGTAGCCAAAGCTACGTCGAGGACGAATTTTGCCCCGACAACGCCGCGAGAGGAAATTGCAGCCGTTCGTAGTGGAAATTGAGTTTTGAAACAGTTTCTAATTCCAACACAATAAAATTATAGCCAAAGGGTTGAATTACCACACCAGATTCCGCTATAATGATAGCAGACAAACACACCAGTGAGACTAATCATATCTGGGGATGATTGTCGGTTTGAAAAAAACCTTCTTATATAGAGAAGGAGCACAGTTATGCGTAAACGACTTGGGTTTACGTTAATAGAGCTTTTGGTGGTAATTTCCATCATTGCATTGTTGATTGCAATCTTGTTGCCAACATTGCATCTGATTAGGAAACAATCGAAAGCAGTCACTTGTCGATCTAATTTGCACCAATGGGATATCTTCTTCTCGATGTATAAGGTTAATAATGATGGTCAGTTTTTTAGGCCGTCCCACGGTAACACCTGGATAGAGCCTTTGCGGCCTTTCTACAAAAACACTAAAGACTCACTCTTTTTATGCCCAATGGCCACGAAGCACTACGTAGAACACCCCAACGACCTAATCACAGATCCCCTTATTGACAGTGCCATCAAAAAACGCTTCTGGGCATTTAAATACATAGGAGGCGGCACCAAATTTCACGCCTGGTTGTTATTTGAACCTAAGCCTCTCTGCAGCTACGGCCTGAATGACTGGGTTATGGATCATTGGTCGACTTCTTCGGCCATGAACGTACCGGTGCTCCTGGATTGCGTTTGGAGAGGCGCGCGTCCACACTACCTGAATCCACCTCCAGTCGATGAGGGTTACCCGCCCAAAACCGTGCTGGGTTGGGATGAGAGCTATAGCGCAATGCAGTATTTCTCCATCAACCGTCATGATGCAGGAATAAACAGTTCGTTTATGGACGGGTCTGTCAGAAAGGTGGGACTAAAGGAATTGTGGACCCTGAAGTGGTATCAATGGTATAATACTACAGGTCCCTGGACCATGGCCGGTGGTATCGATCCGGGGGATTGGCCGCAGTGGATGAGAAGGTTTAAGGATTACTGAAAACAGGATAATATTTTAGTCTTCACGCCCCTGCGGGAATCTCGCTTTTTCCTCTCCCTCCGCACCGCAGGGGCTTTTATTTTTGTAAGCTTGCTTTACTACAACCGAGTGTGTTATAATTAAAGCAGATAAGCATACCAACGAGAACCATCATATATGGCATAAGTTGTCGGTTTGAAAGAACCTTCTTTGAAAGAGAAGGAGAACTATCATGCACAAGCGAAAAGGTTTCACGCTAATAGAGCTTCTTGTAGTAATCGCCATCATTGCAGTACTGATGGCCATCCTCATGCCCACACTGAATCGGGCCAGGGAGCAGGGCAGACGCGCAGTTTGCCTTAATCATCTAAAGACACTGACACTTGGCTGGATGATGTATGCCGATGATAACGACGACAGGATTGTCAACGGCGAAGCCTATTGGGCCCCTTCCGCCGACCCCGCCGCACCCGTGCCCACTTCGGGTCCTCACAAGGGCGAGCCCTACTGGGTAGGCAACGACTGCGCCTCTGGTTTCGCGCAGGGAGAACAACGACCGCGTGACATACAAATGCAGGCCATCCGAGTCGGAGCGCTGTTTCCGTACAACAGTGCCGAAAAAGTGTACCGGTGCCCGACCGGTGTTCGTGGAGAGATGCGCACGTACTCCACAGGCTACGGAATGAACGGTTGTTTCGATGCAAGTGGAACCTATAGCGGTAACCGGGGAGTGAGAGTGGGCAGGACGGTCTTG
>JABMRO010000788.1 GCA_013202635.1 Planctomycetota bacterium | reverse complement strand
GCGTATAATCCGAGTAATAAAATGGATTGGAAAAATGAGGCACAAAAACATGTGCTTTACCGTTTTTCTTGAGAACCCTGACTATCTCTCGCATTAAAGCTTCAAAATTTTGTATATGCTCAAGTACACTTCTACAATAAATCTCATCAACCGAATCATCCGGCAAAAAAGGAAGCCCTTCTTCCATATCGGCAACGATGTCAACATTCGGCAGATCAATATGGTCAATTCCAATTCGTCCAGGTTTTTTACTCGGGCCACTTCCTAGCTCAATTATCACTGGTTCTGTTGATTTATAAATGTTGTCTAAATCAATTTTAATAACAGGTTTCATTTTTTATAAAATTATCCTATTATGATTTTTCGTATTACTTTTCTGCTTCAGAAATGAATTTCATTGTATCGTCATTCAAGAGCAAAGGCATGAATTTCTGAATTTTATCATCTTGCCAGTTCCACCATGCAATTTTCAATAAACGCTGGATAATATCTTCCTCAAATCGTTTATTGGTCAATCGTGCAGGATTGCCTGCCACGATGCCGTATGCCGGCACATCTTTGGTGACGACTGCTCTTGCACCAATGACAGCTCCGTCCCCAATCGTAACACCTGATAGAATAATCGCTGCATGGCCTACCCAGACATCATTTCCAATGTTCACATCTCCCTTGGTACTCGGATGACCTGTAAATGTTCTGGCGGATTCCCAGAGTTTATTAAATGGATACGTAGTAATCCAATCGATCCGGTGTTCTCCTCCAAGAAAAATTTTGACCTCCGTTGAAAAGGAGCAAAAAGCGCCGATTTTTAAGGAGGCACCTTTCTTGCGTGACAAAATTTTTGGTTTCCCATAGCTCCATTTACCAATGGTGTATTGAGGAAATTGATGTTCAAGAAATTTGCGCTGTTTCATTTTCCTTAGAAACTTTATCATATTTTTCGTCCTTTTTTAAAACGAACGATTCCAGGGTGAACGGTAATTTCCTTTTTCTATCAATTCGAGAATATAGCCCGCAATCTTCGTACTATTAAACTCAGCATGAATATGCTGCATTCCGGCATCAGCAATTTTCTTTCGCTCAGGTTCATGGCTGAGATACCAATCCGCCAGCTCAAAGAACTCTTCGGCACTATCAAAATATTTTATATGAATGCCATCTTTAAACAGTAAGTCAGTATCGGGGACTCGTTTTGCAAGCACAAAAGTTCCACATGCCAGATAGTGAGTAAGGCGGTCGGAGTGGTAAAGTTTTATAGTATTAACAGCGTTAACACTGACCCCTATTTTTGCTCCACTGATGGCGTAAAGATAATTTTGGCCTCCGATTTTGGGGTGACCAATACAGCCGTAAATGGAGCAGTTTTCCCGTTGAGTAAGTTTATTGACTATTTCTTCTCTGAGTGTCTCGCTGGAATCTGCATGATGTTTTGCTGCTCCTGTCCATAGGATATCAGTTTTCCATTCCGGTCCGACTTCATATCGATGGTCAATATCTGGGTCGCACATGTTTGGCATAAAAACACATTGTTTCACACCGGCATCGAGATAATCCTGCAAAAATTTACCGTCATTTGTAATCGTTAGAATATCAATCTTCTTCGCTATTTCTATCCGGTTATCTTTTTGCAATGTTGGCCACGGGTCACCATCTAGTCCGATCATTTTTGTCATCGGAACAACTTCTTTAATTCTGTCTATTGTCTCTGCGTCCATCGATCTTGGAAAACCAATGTATATAAAATCCGGCTTATAATTTTTTGCATATTTTGCAATTATTTCATCTGTTTTCTTCTTGTATAAAAACTGCGACAGCGACCTGCTTCTAAAGGGGCTTAACTCATTCAGTAACCCGCCATAACTTATAATTCGAGCGTCATGTCCAAGCCGGATAAAACCTTTCGCCAATTTAGGCATCTGGTTTAAGGACATTTTAACCGGATTATAGTTTATGTCGGCAATGATTAATATTCGTTTTGATTTTACCATAGTTTCTGAATTTATTTTATTCTTTTTTAAGCTATTCTTTTTATGATTTGCCTTTTGTATTCAGGGTCTTCGAGCTGATGAACTTTTCTACCGTTGTCGCTACGTATATGATTAGGTTTTCCACGAACCGCAAGTATTTCATTTTTTAATGAGGGATTCAAGTTTGTTCAACTCTTGAATGGCCTCGTTGAAATGACCGATATTCTCTATTCCCAGCCAATATTCTTCGATACGATATGCGCCAATATGGCGTTTTTTCTCTAATAGCTTATTCGCAAGATCAGGCATTGTAAAAAATGTATTATCCGGTACGAAGTCGATAACAGACGCATCTAATACATAAATTCCCGCACTCACATTAAATGTCGTACTTGGTTTTTCAACAACGCCGCAAAGCTTGGCACCTTCAAGCTCTAAAACTCCAAAAGGCAACTTATGTTCGTATATTCTATATCCAACAGTTATACAATATTTGCCCTTCTTATGATAATTAATCATCTTTGAAAAATTTAGTTGAGTGAAAATATCACCATTCATCAAAATGAATTCTTCTCCATCGCCAAAACAATCCCGCATTAAAGACAAAGGCCCTGCTGTGCCTAAAGGCTTTTCTTCATCAACATATTTTACAGAAAGGCCGAATCTTGCTCCATCAGCGCAAAAAGCCTTTATCAGTTCGCCTTGATAGCCAACTGATATAATAACTTCTGTTATGCCAAATTTTTTGAGATTCTTTAGAATAATCTCAAGAATTGGCTTCTCGGCAATTGGCAATAAAGGCTTTGGAATTGAAAATGTTAAAGGCCGCAGCCTAGTACCTTTGCCGCCAGCTAAAACTACAGCTTTCATCTATACACCTCACACTCTATATTTATCAGGATCGTAAAAACCGGGATTACTTTTAATAAAACTGATTGTCTCTTCAAGGCCATGAGTCAATGAGATCTTTGGTAACCATCCCAATATATTTCTTGCCCTTGTGTTATCCGCACACAATCTTTCTACTTCACTTTGCGCTGGACGAACTCTTTCTTTATCGTGCTCTACAACTATATCCCGTCCGACGAGCGATATTATTTTCCTTATTAAATCTTCAATTGAAATCTCCAGCCCGGATCCAATATTAATTTCCATACCAACTGATTTTCCCGATTCTGCTACCTTAATAAAGCCTTCTGCTGTATCTGTAACAAATGTGAAATCTCTTGTAGGAGTTGTATTGCCCAATGTGAGCCTATCTTTCGTTAAAGCCTGTGAAATAATAGAAGGGATGACAGCTCTGTCGGATTGACGCGGCCCATAAGTATTGAAGGGCCTTATCACAGCAACCGGCAAATCAAAGGAATGATAGAAGCTCAAAGCAATGGCGTCAGCGGCGATTTTACTCGCAGAATACGG
>JABMRO010000787.1 GCA_013202635.1 Planctomycetota bacterium | reverse complement strand
TGCCACCTGTATTGAAGGCAACAACTGGCTTCCCGCAGGCCATCATCTCCAGAATCGCTCTGCTGCATGCCTCCTTCTCAGTTACTGCAACACCGACATCAAACACCTGGATGATATGGGATACGTCTGACACAAACCCAGTGAATATAACGCGGCCCCCCACACCCAGATTCCTTGCATTTTCTTCCAATTCTCTTTTTCTCCCTTTGTCCTCTTCTCCAAATTCCCCACCCACTATGAAAAAAGCTGTATCGGGGTATCTTTCTAAAATATACGGACTAGCCTCCAGCAGATATTCCGGCATCTTTCTTTTTCCAAGGTTAGAAACCAAGCCAACAACTTTCCTTCTGCTTAAATCATATTCCCGCAATATCGCAGGATCAGCCTTTTGGGGCCTGAAGGTTTCCAGATCAACACCGTTTAAAACAACCTCAACTTTAGAAGGAATTCCGTTCTTATTCCGAAACCTTTCGGCAATCGCCTGGGAATTACAAATAATCTTATCCGCCAGAAAATAGAAACGTCTCGATATGTCTATTTCATCGCCGAAAATCAAGTTTCTTTCATGCCATACAACAGGAATTCCCATGATTTTTCCAACCACAGCGGCCAATATGTTATTTCTTGGTGTATAGGAATGAATAACCCTAATGCGTTTCTGTCTGCAGTAAGCTGCCAATCGAATCAAGGCGTTTAGTATCTTCAAGACATTTTTTGGCCTTAACTGTGGTACATCACACAGGCTCACCTTGACGCCTATTTTTCTTGCCGCTTTCACAAACAACCCGTCTTTAGGAACCATCAAAAAGGGCACGTATCTATTTTTATCCAAACTATTCCACAAGTTTACAAGACTCTGTTCCCCACCGCTTATATTGACCATATTATGTAAATAGAGTATTCTCAAGGGGTTAACTTTTAAGCTTCCATTTAATTTCGATGATGCGTTCACTATACCGATGCTTTTCCTTCGGAATATTTTCCAGTTTATGTCGTTATAGGACGTGCTATTTCTTAACTGACTTCAATGCCTTTATAATGACACCACTATTATGTCCAGTTCTTTGTTACTTCTTGGTAAATAGCACAGGCTTATGATCATTGGTTTTTGCCGGGTAATTCTCGCTTGATTTACTTGCACTCATCCATTACTGTTGTTTCCACGTTTATCTTTGTGATACCGGTCGTTATGCGAAATTTGTAATGTCTTTGAAATGTCTTTTTATCCTTCTATTAAACTGGTTTCGATTCCATAAATCAACATCCATCTAATGAAAATGGACATGAATAACATAGAAATAGCGAATAGGAATGTATTTTCGAGACAGGAATCCCTGAAAGAATACAGTCAGTTCTATCTTTATCCTGTGGAGGAAAGAATTATTAGTAAGCATTTTGATGTTCCTGGCAGGCTGCTAGAATTGGGTTGCGGGTGCGGGAGGATTACCATTAACTTAAAAGGCTCCAATCAGCGTGTCGTTGCCATAGATATCGTACCAGAGATGCTGGACATTGCCCGTAAGTTTGTTGAGGGCGTTGAGTTTAAATTAATGAACGCCTGCAAACTTGAGTTTGACTCTGAAAGCTTTGATTACGCCATTTTCGCCTATAACGGCATCGATTACATATATCCGGAAATGAAAAGGGAAATCTGTTTGGATGAAATTTACAGGGTCTTGAAACCCGGCGGAATCTTTGCTCTTAGTACGCATAACTGCCTATGTATCAAGAACTATTTGCCCACTAACAGATTTAGGCTTTCAAACCTGATCTTAAATATTAGAGATAACAGGATCTTCAAACAATACCGGCTCGAAAGGCATCCCGATGGAAACCTGGAAACTTATGTCACAACGCCTACACGGCAAAAAAAGCAACTAAAAGATCATGGGTTCAAGAAGGTCAGAGTATACGGCCAAAAGCATGATAATCTTTTCTTTACAACTTTCATGGATACATGGTCTTATTATGTTTGTTTTAAGTGAAAACCTTTTATCTGATCAAACAACCTTTTAGCCTTTCTAATAAAAGAACAATACAGGTACCTTGGGAAACTTCTGTAGAATCTTACCATCATTACGGTTCGCTCGTTATCGGCAAACCGTTGTTTATAGTGCTCTCTGCCGCGTAGAAAATCGAACTCTTCATAGCCATTTGTCACGGCATATTTGATGGCAAAATATAGCATAACAACTCCTGGGGAGTATTCTGCGTATCTCTCTTCAAAAGAAGGTTTCACCCAATAGTATACGTTGTTATAACCAAATCCGAAGTGCTTGGCTATTGGTTCACAATCTAATTCAAGAGCACAGAATTTAACATTATTTCTGCAAAACATATTCTTAAGTAGTTTTTTATGAAATGAGAGTTCAATAGGTAAGGCCTTCTCTATGTTATCTGCGTGGTAACGTCTGGCATGACTTTCAATCAACGCATTGAGAGCTTCATCCATTTCTCTTTCATTCGAAATGTGCCGAAACCTCAATTCTCCTGCTTTTCGTAATTTCCTTATGTGACTTCTTTTGGCCTCTTTTTGCGCCAATAGTCTAAGAATGCCCTCAGAGTTACCTCCTATTCGGATATAAGGGCACACGTCTGTCATTTCCACTTTTACTAGAAAACGATCCCGCAATCCTTCAACAATTCCGAAGAGTGCAGATTCCTCAGGAACATTTTCAAGCAATATTTCGTCCCAGCCGTCCACTCGATCATGAAGATAATCTAATAATATTCGGTAATCCCTTTCATTGCCCTTTCGCACAATAAAATCATTGTAATCAGGCCGATAACCTCCTATTAAGCTTAATCTCCTGAAGAACTTGTTGCCAGTTAGCATAAGGGGAGCTATGGCCCTGATACCGTGAGAGTCTTTTAAAACCAAGACCTTTAGATGCTTCCCTTCTCTGTAACACTCCCACCAACTCACCATCCACTCAAATGTCATAAATACTTTATTGGTCCCAGCGCTTTCCAGAAGTCTGTTCCAGTCTGCACGCAACTCCAAGAATTCATCATATGTGTTTATTTCTTGAATTTCCATATCAAAAATGACTTTATGTTGCTGAAGATATGTCTGAGATAAAGTCTTAAGAGCTTTCTTATCATAACAGATAGGGTCGTATCGTCACGAAATACGCTGATACGGTTAAGCTGATACAGATCATCAGACTTCCTCACAAAACCTTCTCTCAGGGTAACAGCCGCTTCATAACCATTGCTTTGTAAGGATGCCATCGCGGATTCACTATATATTCCAAACGGATAGGCGAAGAAGACAACCGGGATAGAGGCAGTTGAATCCCAGATTTTTCTTTCCTCTTTCACCTCAAATTCGATCTGATCAGGTGGGCAGTTGGACAAAATCGAATGGCTCATGGAATGCGAGCCAACCTCCACAAATGGGCTGCTCTGCATTTGATAGATATCATTATGATTTAGCATAATCTCTTTATCGCTAAGGGCATCATTATTTATGCCGAGAGACTGTCTAATTCTATATAGATCAGCCTCCCTCTTCTCGGGTCCCATCAAACCTAACTTTTCTTTGAGAATACATTCTGCCCTGAGCTTATCATTCTTGGAGACAATGGGAAAATCGATGCCTTTCCATTTTAGTCTATCTCTGGTTGTCAAACTTAGGTAATACCGCGGTTGATTCTGCCAAAACAGAGAGTTCTTGCCTATGAAATTTGCAGAGACAAAAAACGTCCCCGACACAGCGAATTCCTTCAAAACAGGAAAGACATGGGTAAAACCATCCTTAAAACCATCATCAAAGGTCAACACCATGTAACTACTGTTGAATCCATATCCATCCTTTAAAATTGCCACCAATTCGGATAAAGGAATGATTTTATATTTTTTGGACCACAGCTTAAGCTGACTCCTGAAATTTCGGCTCTCCAACTGTGTTCCCGGAGCAGAATAATAATCAGCTTTTCCATCTACTACCCTGTGGTAGCACAATATAACAGCCTTTTTTTCCAATCTGTCTGAAACGTACCTTATCAAATTGAAACCGCCAGAGTAATACAGACTCGAAAACAATAGCCATTTGACCAATTTTTTAGCGTATTTCATTGCATGCGAAAACATTTTCGATCACACATTTTTCTCTATATCTGTGATTTGAAACTGGTTTCAATAATCCTTTCTATTCGGTGACGGTAGGTATGATTGGCGAGAACCTCCTGCCTGCCCCTTTCAGCAATCTCTTTTCTCTCGCCGGGGTTTTTGAGGTAATATCTAATTTTTTGTTTTAGATCCTCAATGTTGTCAAAAAGCACCAAATGTTTGCCATTCTCAAACAGTGAAAAAACATCCTTCTGGTTATCAACAAGCACGAAAGATCCACAGGCGAGAGCCTCATAAATTTTCGGGCTTGCCTGATAACAAGGTGTCTTTCCACCATGAAAATGTGTCACGATAACGATCTTGGCCGCACTATATATCTTGACCCATTGGGAGACATCAATTTTGACGTCTTTAATGTGTGTGCTTGTGTTCATCCTTTCGGCAACTTTGCCCCAAGAGGGCCCCCAGATACCTAAATCAAATTCCTCCAGTTCCCTAAATATCTGCCACCTATTGGGATAATAGGCGCCGACAAAAGCGATATCACGTCCGTACTCCCTCTTGTCTTCACCGGTAATTGGAACCTTCCGGTGATAGTCGGGATCACAAGCAAAAGGAAGCCAAGTGATTTTGCCTATCCCCTCATCCTTCAAAATGTCAATGGCTTCTGTTCCGGCGCAAAAAACGTGATTGTAGAAAGGAGCAGTTGCCCGTATGAAGTGAAAGGCATCGGAATATGGAGGATCATGCGGCGGATCGGTTATCCAGGTTACAACTTTTATTCCCATAGCTTTTATCTGTTCCAGACACTGTGGAAGCGGTAGCATTAGTCGTGTACCCATAACAAGGCATAAACGGGGTTTCTCAAGCCGGGCGACATTGACAAGTTTATTATTGAGTCTTTGAAAATCCCATTTCTGTAAGCAATCAATTCGGTCTCTTATCCTTCCCGGTAGCCTAAAGCCCCTGTCGTCAAAAAATGAAAGTTCATGGCCAAGCTCTTTAATTGCTTTTTCTCTGTAAACATTGGTGTGGGTATAATGAGGCATGTGGTGCCCAACAAAAAGTATTCTCACTGTTTCTTCATCCCTCTTCAATGCGATATCTCTTGAAATGCCTTTCTCTTGAAAACATCTTTATCTTTGGCAGCTCGAGAACACACCAAGCCACTATCTTTATGATTTCAAACGGATTCACGACGAGAGCCCTTCTAAACCAATAAACAGCCTCTTTCCAGGTACCGTTGATACAATGCAATTTCCCCATTCTTTTCAGGTGAATCACCAAAATATCCGGGTGTTTCCTGAATTCATCCATATGTTTCTGAATCATTCTGGTTCTCCCCGGAATCATGGAGGAATACTTAGAGGATATCTGGTCACCGTGGAGGTGTATGGTGGATAGTATCTCGGGTACAAAATCGAACTCGTAATATTCGGAAATCCTCAGCCACATATCCCAATCCTGACAGCTCTTGAGGGACCTGTCAAACAATCCCACCTTCTCAAAACACTCACTTTTTATCATTGATGATCCGCCAATCATATTCCTTTTGAGCAGCCTCATATAGAGGTTGCCTCTCAACGCTGGAAATGTTGTTTGAACAATTCTGCCATTCTGGTCCCTCACTTCAAAGCCAGAATAAACAACACCGGTTCTTCCAGAGCTTTCTTTGAATCTATTGACCTGCTTATCCAATTTTGTGGGTAACCATTCATCATCATCGTCTAAGAGCCCTATGTAAGCTCCCTTTGCCATTCTAATACCGGTATTTCTTGTCGCTGGCGCCCCCATATTTTTCTGGTGCTGAACATATTTTATTCGCGAATCCTGAAATCGTTTTATAACTTCTTCAGTGTTATCTAAAGAGGCATCATCCACAACAATCAGTTCAAAATCTTCAAATGTCTGTGAAAGCACACTTTTGATAGCTCTGCCGACCAGGTTTTCTCTGTTGTAGGTCGGGATTACAACGCTGACTAAGGGGGATTTCTCGTTCATAATTCTAAAAGGATGACTTAAATAAACATACAACATACAAACATATCATATCATATCATACCGAATCATCTGCTAATAGATTCTGATATATCTCTACTAATCGTTTATTCAGTTCTTTGATGTTGTAATTTTCGTCTACGTGCTTTCGTCCTTCCATGCCCATTTCCGGCCAAACTTCGGGATTTTTTATTAGATATTCTAATCTTTCAACCATTGCGTCCACATCCCGCTCGGGAACAAGAAAACCAGAAATTCCATCCTTCACAAGTTCAGAAACGGCTCCAACCGATGTTGCAACAACAGGAAGCCCTGCCGCTTGTGCCTCCATTAAAACAACAGGAAGAACTTCTGCGTTACTGGGAAGAAAAAACACATGGGATTCTCCTATCAATCTGACAATTTCTTCATGGCTTTGTTGCCCTCTAAAATGTATAAATCTTTTAACTTCCATATGTTCGGCATACTTCCTAAGTTCACCTGCTAAGGGACCATCTCCAACAATCCGGTATTCTAAATTAATATTGGGGTTCTTCTTGATCAACTTCCCGATAGCTTGAATCCCGCAAATTAAACCCTTTTCTTCAGTTAATCGTGCTATTGTTAAAATTTTCGTACTATCTGATAATACTTCATTTGAAGTGTCCCATCGAAATGGAAATTTATTGATGCTAACTCCTACTGGATGATATTTTATCTTTTTTTTATCAGCACCAAACTCCATGAGGTGTTTTGTCGTATAATCAGAAATGGAAAGAAAACAGTCTCCACATTTGAACAACTTGGCATATATATTTTTTCCCTTTTCAATGCCACGCCTGATGTCATATCCATGAAACATCGTGACAAGTTTACCCTGGATACCTATTTCTTTTAAAAGTGCTCCCAGGTTGCCATTTGGACCAAAGTGGCATTGAATAATGTCAAAGTTCCCTTTTGATAAAAAAAGGCACACTTTGTAAAAGAGGTAAAGAGACAAGGCATCGCCGCCATACTTAATAAAATTCAAAGAACGCAAAATAACAAATGGGTGTCTTGGAAGGTTACACGCCAGCAGTACAAAAGCCCTAATGACCCGATAAACCCTATTTTGTGGTATTTCATTATGAAAATGTGTGTGATTCAGAAGGCGGTACTCCTTCACTTCCAGATGCATTTCGCTTTCGGTTGATCGAGCACCTGCAAATATCTCTATCTCGTGACCAAGATTGATGAGCCCGGTTATCTGGTTCAAGATAAAGGTCTCGGATAAACTTGGGAATACATCCACAATAAATGCGATTTTCATTATTGACCAAAGACTTTCCAAAAATGATTTGGCAAAAAATCAAGTCTGCATCAGGAACGATAACAGTACTGTGCCCTGTTCCTCTAAGCAATGTGATTCATGCATAGCATACTGGAACTATATCGATGTGTTTTTCGCCCATCATAGCTGGCCGCCGCGGACATTTATCAGTAGGCCATTTCGTTCTATCTTCAAATATAAATAACTGATATTCCTCTGGTAGTGAATCAGAGGTGTACTTTTCAATTCTTGAAAAATACGGTTCATATTTGCAAAAATAATCGTATCCTGGAGCACGGACGTGATATGCTTCATATGGATTTGGTTCGGGATACTCAATTGTCCTTTCACAAAGCAATGGAACGGGAAGAATAGCTATACCTCCCGGCCTGAGTATCCTCCGAATTTCTTGTAAGGCCTTTTTGTCATCCGGGACATGCTCCAATACATGTGAGGCATAAACCCAATCATAAGTGCTGTCAAGAAAGGGAAGTTCTTGAATATCAACTTTATAGTCTACATTTTCCATTTCTATGTCTGCAGTTTCATACTTACCAAACCGTTTCGTTAAGAAACTCTTAAGAAATCGTTCGGGAGCAAAATGAAGCATCTTTTTTTGTGAGAAATCAAGCTTCTTCAAAAGAGTTTGAATTACTAAAAATTGCAATCGGTGCCTTTCTAAAGCTCCACAGTTTGGGCACATTGCATGTTTCCTGATACCAGTTTCAGGGTTAACATCTTGAAAAGGCCCATGAAAATTGCAAATGGGACAAGTATATTTTTCCTTATCCCGGTTTTGCGACTTGAATATTTGCAATCGAATCTTTTTCTTTAGTTGACTCATTTTGAGCATTATGCGCTCCATAGTATGTAGCTCATGCGCCTTAGCCGGAGTCTGCGCGCTCCTTCATAGCTCTGGTCCGACGTATGATCGAAATAATTTATTTCTTGCCTCGCCACTGAGCTACCGAAGAGCAAATATGCACTGCATCAAAAAAAAGATATTAATATACTGCACATCTGCCTCATTAGTGACAAACGCGCCCGACATACTCTTCATTTTGCGACGTACTGCCAATTATCTTTGGCCCATATACCTATTGAGAGTAGCCGCCACAATAATGGCGGATTTGTTTTTAAAAGGTAGTTATAATTTCCAAATTCATTTATTGGAAACCCAATTACATTCAGGTGCTTCAGCAGTAGCTCAAACGTTGATCTATTACATGATAAGTATTGCCGAAACGGAAATGTAAAGCCCATCTTTTTTCTGCGCCAGAGTATCTTTCTGGGCAGGTATGGTTCCATCGCCTTCCTTAACAGATACTTAGTCCAACCGTTTTTGAAAAAATAAGTAATGGGCATTTGCAAGCAAAGCTCAATCATCCTATAATCTAACAGTGGAAATCGGTGTTCTATAGGTATTCCCATTGTGAAATGATCGCTGCTTCGCATATAATAGGGCACCAATGCAATATTAAAATGGTAGAGGGTTTGCTCGTGGAAAGATAAACGGCTATATCGTCTTTGGTATTCAAGCGCTCGGGTCGGGGTGTGTTTTTGTGAAGGTTCCTTTTGGCTCAGGAATCGGCTACTTATGAAACCGGGCAAATCAACAACGTAATGCCGCAAAGTGCGCCACGACTGATTAAGGGTTTTAAACCTCCGGCAAAACTCATACCAATCGGCAGACCAAAAAAATCCATTGCTTTTCAATTCCCGATACGCCCTTGGCCAGAAGCTGCCTTCATAACCAGCCAGTATCTCATCCCCTCCAGCACCCGTCACTACCACAGAAATACCGTCTCCTTTCATTTTTTGGAGCATTTTGCAATGGGTATAGTCGTTGGGATTGTCATAGGGCTCTTCCATTAATCTGGAAAAAGAATCATAATCGTTCTCAAAACCACCCTCAAGCCCATTCAGAACGCGGTAGTCAACTGGATAACGATTAAGAATGGCCCGAGCGTAAGGTTCTTCATCGGCCCCCTCAATACTTGCGGTGTAAGTGGTAATATCGCTATTTCGCAACATTGCCGCTGCTGCTACAACTGAGGAACTATCAAGACCACCACTCAGTTCAAATGCAACTTTTACATCCGCACGGAGTCTCAGTTCCACTGCGCTGAAAAAGGTTTCTCTAAATTTTTCAATAGCTTCCCCAAAAGGGATATCGTCCGGGGTCATCCGGGTAATTGGAAAGTCCCAATATTTCCTCTGGAATGCCTCTGAAAACCTGTACTGGTTTAAATGAAACAGCACTGTAGTAGACGCAGGAAGGCTTTTGATCTCCTTATAGAACGTCGTGTTGTCGTGATCCTTTATCCCGGTTTGGCCAAATCCTAAGATGACATCATTATTCAGACCAATCCCTTTGGGCTCTATGTCGATGAGCGACTGAATGGCGCTGGCGAAACAAAAGCCATGCGGCATTTCTCGATAGTAAAGGGGCGCCACACCGATTCTATCTCGCGAAAGAACTATTGTATCGTTTTTGAAATCGTAAAGGGCGACAGCCCAAAAGCCATTCATTTTGGCCCAGAGATTGTCTCCCCAAACACGATACCCCTCTATGAGAACCTCGGTGTCGCTTGATGACCGGAAATTGACACCCTTGGCAGACAACTCATTCCTTAATTCTATATAATTATAGATTTCACCGTTGAATATGCCAACAATAGAATTGTCGCCGCTAACAAAAGGCTGATGGGCTGCAGGCGTCAAGTCTATAATGGCATAGCGGGTATGGATGAGGGCAAGATCATGAGTCCCAATTGACTGTCCCCCGGCAATATGGGGTAAACCAGCTCCAACGGAAGGGACTGTGAGATCAGTTTTATAGAACTGAGAGGACTTTCTTTCGCGGTTAATTAGGCATATTCCTTCATCGTCGGGTCCTCTCTGGCGAATAG
>JABMRO010000786.1 GCA_013202635.1 Planctomycetota bacterium | reverse complement strand
GGAAGACCTGGCCATGGAAACAAAGATTGTCCGGGACCTCCTGGAACAGGATGCCGCTGCGCCCTATGAACTGGAGAAAGCTCAAGTCCAATACAACGCCCTGGCAAAAAAGATCGAAGAGGACGAACATTTGCTGGAGCAGGCTAAAAGTGATTTGGAACAAGCCCAGCAGCGGTATGATGAATATGCCAGAAAACATCTGTTTCACCCTTCTGTAGATAATGCTCTGGATGTTATACGCAAAGAGATAGGCGTTCAGGAGCGCCTTATGGATGGATTGCTGTCGCAGCTTGAGGCGCTGAAGTCTCGTGAGGCATTAGAGTTGAAGTCGCCGTTCGATGGCGTTGTCGTCGGCATGCAGGCAAATGCTAATGAGGTAGCATTGCGCAGGCCGGGTGAAAATGTATTGCGAAGGCCTGGTGAGGTAGTCACTGCCGGAGATCCAATATTCGCAGTAGCCGAGACTGAACCCAGCGAGATTGTTGCGTATGTCAGCGAAGCACAGCTTGGGCAAGTGAGGGAAAAAATGCCGGTTGAACTTATCAAGAATACACAGCCTGCACAGATCGCCTGGTCCGAAGTAATATTTGTCGGCCCCACCGCAGAACTAATGCCGGAGCGATTGTGGCGAAATATAGCGATCCCGCAGTGGGGACGACCCATAATAGTAAATATCCCTGAGGGCTTAGAATTAGTCCCAGGTGAGATAGTCGGGATAAGAGGATTGTAGTTAAATGCTCAATTCCGGCGTAAGCCTGAACAAGGACGGCTGAGCCTGGAAAGCACCGAGGAGAACTATAAGATATATGCTTTACGATTGCTTTGGCAAAAACCGTGTTTATTTGATCGTATGTGGCTTGGCTTGCTTGTGTAGCTGGGCCGGGTGCACTCAGCATAACTATAAAAAGGAAGCTGACGAACAGGTCTATAACATCATCGACCAAAAGTGGCGTAAAGATTTCGGCACAAAAGCTAACTATAAGATTAGCGACACCGCTCCATCGCCTAACGACATTCAAATTGAGAAAACCATACCTGCCAGCGGCGTGCTGAGTCTTCCACGGGCGGTTGCAATTGCGACTGCCCACAATCGTGACTATCAATTGCAGAAGGAAACTTTATACACGATGGCGTTGGATTTAAGGTTGACCCGCCATCAATTTGAAACACAGTTCTTTGCCGGGATGAGCGGCGGATACGACGCCGACCGGAATGAAGAGGTCTGGGGGCTTGAGACCAATTCGGGTTTTAACAGGCTATTAGCAACAGGCACTCTGATAGGTGCTAAGGTATCATCCGCCTGGCTTGATGTGCTTACCGGTAATATGCAGGGTGGTCTGGCCTCTGTTTTGACTGCAATTCTCACACAACCTTTGCTTCGCGGCAGCAATCCGAAAGTAGTATTAGAGAACCTCACACAGGCTGAGCGGGACACGTTATATCAGGTACGCACGTTCAATCGGTTCCGTCAGACGTTTGTGGTTTCTGTTATTGCACAATACTACCAAGTCTTAGAACTGTATGACCTGACCAGAAACGCAGAATCTAACTACAATACTCTTGCCTTGTTATATGGTCGCGTTGAAAAATTAACTAATGCCGGCCGTTTGCCCACGTTAGAGCTTGATAGAGTGCGACAGGAGATGTTGAAAGCCAAAGACATACATGTTCAAGCTCGGAAAGAATATGAGTCGCTGTTGGATTTATTCAAGATAACACTTAGTGTGCCAACCACGTCAGAATTCCAATTAGACGTCAGTGAGCTTGAAGCTTTAAGGGCTGTGGAGAGACTTGAGCCTGATTTTGCTGAGGCTGAGGTTGTCGAAGCCGCTTTGCTTCGGCGGCTTGACCTTGTTAATAGCGCCGAGGGTGTTATTGATGCGCAGCGTAAGGTCTTCGTGGCGGCAGATGCCTTTCGCGCTGACTTAAGCATTATCGGCAGCTCCAATGTTGCCTCGCAACAGCAGGGTAACCGGCAGACCATGCAAGCCGCCAATGACTATAATCTGGACTTCGAACTCAATCTACCAATGGATCGAGTAGCTGAACAAAATGTCTATAGAAAAGCTCTCATCACGCTGAATCAGCGACAGCGAGAATACGACCTGGCTGCGGATACGATTAAACTGGAAGTCCGCCAATCTTACCGTGATCTTGCAGAGGCAGCGGAGCGATACAGGATTCAATCGGAGGCCCTTAAGGTGGCCCAGGAGCGCTTTAGAAAGACCAATCTGCTGATGCAGTATGCACGCGCCAGCAGTC
This sequence comes from Planctomycetota bacterium, assembly GCA_013202635.1. GTDB lineage: Bacteria > Planctomycetota > Phycisphaerae > Sedimentisphaerales > Anaerobacaceae > NIOZ-UU13. The sequence goes on along the minus strand of JABMRO010000786.1, from coordinate 247 downwards.
GCCGGGTTCTGGCTGCACAGGGTGACTTATTTGAGGCTCAGAATGAAGCTGCTCAGGCATTGGTAAATTATACCATTGCGACACTCAATTTTTACAGCAATACCGGTGTGCTTCAAGTGCGACCGGACGGAATGTGGGAAAAAGGCACGGATAAAGAACCACACGTGAGTGAATTGCCATTTGTGAGGTCTTCATACAAATCTGAAATTGGGGAGTAACGCTCTGGTTCAGCAGAGTTCATCTATTT
>JABMRO010000785.1 GCA_013202635.1 Planctomycetota bacterium | reverse complement strand
TGGCGGTAATCTTACGGTCCTCGGCCTCCATTAATACATACAATCCAGTCTGGGAGTAGAGCATCTTTACCTGGGTCTTGTAATTATGACCGTCGGCAGTACGCAAATTAAGCGGCTCCCAGGCGGTTTCCTTCCAGGCGGACGCATTGCCCCGGCCGTTTATGACGAAATCTTCCGTCCGCCGGATCCGCAGTACCTTCGCAGCCGGTTTGCGAGAAGCGACCGGCCGGCCGAAGAATATTCGCTCGGCGTTCTTGTGATAGACTTTCTCCAGCACGTCTTCCGGCAGGAACAGCCCGTAGATCATCCAGAAGCCTTGCCTCTGGTGCCCTCCCGCGCAATCAAAATACTCATCGTCGGTTTCCAGAAAGCGGTAATATATCCGATATGCGTCGCGGCGGGGCGTAGTATCGGTGCCGAACATGATGCGGTCCTGATACTTCAGGAAAAACTTCCGTGCGGTATACGGCTGCCGGCCAAGTTCTGAAATCCGCGCGTCAACATCGATGTACATATTGGGATACCTTTCCAGCCACTTTCCAACGGCTTCAAGGTCTTCCGGATTGTTGCCGAAGTGGGCGCAGATGAAAGTGGTTTTGGGATGTTTGGCGATGACGCGGTTGCGCTGCATAAGGATTTCGTCACGGGAGGGGAACCTCTCACCGTGGAACAGCCAGTTAGGGTGCTCATTCAACTCGTGCCAGCGCTCATTGAAGCGATCCAGCGGAGTAAAAAAGGCAGCCGGGTCGGCAACGTGAATCACCACGGGCCGGTTATACCTGGCGCACATTTGCCAGACAGGGTCCAGCCTGGGATCGTCAACCGGCATGAGCTTGCCGTTTCGGTACCGGTAGGAAAGTCCGAGTGACTTGTGGAATTTCAGCCCCTTCGCACCGGTCTTGAAACTCTCTTCAAGTCGCCTTGCCTCGCGCCGGCCCCAGTTCTCATTGTCGATGCCGTCGAAATTCAGCAGCGCAAACGTCAGGAAGCGGTCCGGATAGGCCTCGTCCAGCGCCGATAGCGTTTCTTTCAGCCGTTCGCCCCACCCGCCATCGAGGTTGACGACCGTGCGGACACCGGCGGCATCCATCTCGGCAAGATACTGCTTAACGCGGTTGGCAGTGAGGCGGTCCCTGCCCCCGCCCAAATGATTGTGAACGTCGATTACCGCATACGCCGGCTTTTCGACCACGCTCTCTTTTGTCTTGAGCATCGACCGGGGCTGCCAGTGGCGAAGTTTGAGTTCACGAATATCACCGGACTGCCCGGCAAATACCAATGAACCAAAGCCGGTCATCCCGGCCAGTACTAATCCCACAAATAAACGCATTTTCATGATGATTTCTCCTCTTATCTCATTTTACGGATACGAACCTCGATAGCTTTTGAATCTTTCAGCAAATTAACGAGCTTATTCGGGTCTGTTTGCCCGTAATGATATGGGTACAGGATTTTGGGCTTAAAGGCCTTCGCCGCGTCGGCCGCCATCTCCGGCGTCATCGTGTAGGGCAGGTTCATCGGTAAAAATGCAATATCGATTTTCTTTAGTCTTTTCATCTCCGGTATGTTCTCCGTATCGCCCGCCACATACACCTTCTTATTACCCAAAGTAATCACATAGCCGTTACCTTCGCCCTTGGGATGAAAAGGTATCCCATTGGAGCGCTTATTCACAATATTGTACGCAGGTACGGCCTCGATTTTCAACCCCTGGATATTCCGCACATCACCGTTCTGCATGACAATACCGCCGGTCACTCTTTCGGCGCAGGCTTTAGTTAATATGATTTTCGTCCCTTCTTTTCGGATAATATTAATGGCCTTTGGATCAAGGTGGTCGCCATGTTCGTGGGTGATTAAGATAAAATCAGCCTTTGGCAATTTGGTATAGTCAGCCTCTCTGCTCACGGGGTCCACATGAATGAGTTTGCCGTTAAAGTCAAACATCAATGTTCCGTGTCCGATGAAAGTTATCTTCAACTCACCGGCACCTGTATGGATAATATCTTGTTCGAAACCCAACTCTGTCATGGACTGCTGCTCAACGCCCGAGACGCGCATGCGAACCGAATAAAGCGATGTACGAGCTGTGATAAAAAGCGTGCTTCTGTCCTTTCCGCCGAAACAGACATTGGCCGGCCCCTCAGGGACCTTAATCACTTCAACCTTCTCACCATTTTTATTGTAAACCGTCACTCCCCCCCTCGTCAGGTAAACATTGCCCTGGTTATCTATGGTCATACCGTCAGAACCTTCCGGAGCAAAAAGCTTCTTATTGGACAACGTTCCATTTGTATTGATAGTATATGTAAAGGTCTTGCCCCCGCCGTGATCCGTAACGTAAAGAATCTTACCGTCAGGAGTTCCTATCACTCCATTCGGCCTGACCATATCATCAATAACCCTCTTGATTTCTTTACCCTCGGGTGACAGATAATAGAC
>JABMRO010000784.1 GCA_013202635.1 Planctomycetota bacterium | reverse complement strand
GTTCAAGACCAGGCCCGTCCAGATCGAGGAGGTCAAAGGCCCCCTTAACGTCGAGGAAAATCCAGTACCACCACTTAAGCAGCTTGTCCTTGTCTTTGGAGGACATCCACTTCATTTTCTTCCAGACCTGACTGAATGAGCTCCTCATTTGGAGTCGCTCAGCAATGCAATCCAAATTGGCAAACAAGGTTTTTTTTGATGACATTATGTATTCCTGAACAGCATTTTTTCTTTCCGGCAGCCTGCCGGAACACGTTTCGAATTCTATTCCAGCTCCGGGAGGAGCTCTGAAGGGAGTTGTCGCTTCACAGATCACAACTAAACAATAAAAAAGAAAAAAATTCAACCGCGGATTACGCTGATATCGCGGATACAATAACGAAAAACTACCGGTCTGTTTGTTGTACAACTACCCGTCATTTTCTTGTTTTTTGTGCAAGAAGTTGTTTTGAGTGCACTCGTAATATGTTGGTAGAATCACAGATACATGCGAGATTTACACAAACGAACTTTTTCCAATTATCAGTGTAATCGGCGTAATCCGCGGTTAAAAAATCTTTTGTTTGACAGGAGTTTTACAGACCACGATTATACGTTCCCATACATTTACATTAAATACAACTATACGACAAAATGGGCTGGATGACGAGATATTTCAAGTGCGAACAGAATCATTACCGGAAAAAACGTCATTCTACGGCATATTCATAAGGGCAATAATGCTGTCAGGCTGCTCACAGCGTGCGCTGCGGGCAGGAGTATCACCAGTTTTCCGGAACCTGGTCGTACGCACATATGGTGGTTTGACTTTCGGATATTGGAACGATGCAGGCTTTTCTTTCAGTTTCATTACAGCCTTGCGCGCTCCATCACGAATAAGGATTCTGGCTCGTTTTGGAGCAATGTGAATAGCACTCAATTTAGCTTTCCCGTACGCATCGGCGTCAAGGTCATCAAGGCCATCGGGCAAAAGGCCGCGCTTAACTGCTACGGTTATCACACCCGGTGTTAATGCTTCAGCTTCTTTGGCAAGTGCCTCTTCCCCGCATGCAAGGATCGTTGGCACCCCACATTCCATTGCGCAAAGCGCCAGTTGGCCATACTCGCCTATGGATATACCATTGACAGCCAGGTCAACATAATCAAAGCACTGTGTATGGGTCATGTGGGAATACGGCGTTCCTGCTTTTGCATGCTGACCCACAAAGGCCAGACCATGAAATGATTTATCCAGTCCCCATGGCCATGCTTTCTCTTCATGGCCGCGCGAAAGCTGGACGCGTTCATCCAGAATTTCCGGATCAATGCCGCCATGGCCATGACCGTCTACAACGACGATTTCCTTCGCGTCGCCATCGAAGAACCCCTGAACAGCCGCATTCACTTCCTCGGTCAGAAGGCGCTTGCCTTTGTCATAGTATGTCCCATCCGGGAACACCCAATCTTGAAAATTGAGTATGCCGGCTACACCTTCCATGTCCGTCATGATCATGATCTTCATTTTTTCATTCTCCTCTGTTTACAAGGTAACCGCCTTAATCCCGGTCAACTCACAAAACGCAGCCAGATCATCATAGAGATCGGTTCCGTACCCGAGAACGGCATATTCATTGTTCCATGATTCTATCAGTGCATTGATATCGCAATGCGCAGTAACAAAGCCGTGTGGCCAGAAGGGAATGCCGCATTCTTGTTTCCGGTTTTCCAGCTTATCAGCAGGCGGCTCGAAGATCGAACATCGTGCGAGAACCATTTCAAACCGGCCTTGGTCCCGACCGAGCCTGGCCAGCACGCCCTCTCCAACCTTACAGACCAGCTTCACGGAAAGTCCGCCTGCCTGGCCTTCTGTCGGGATCCCGTGCTGAGCAAAGCCGGCAGGTCCCAGCTTGCCGGCAAGAGAAGGAGGACAGGCACCGTCACCGATAATCTTGATTTCATGTGTCGCTTTGTCAATATGCTGTAAATCACCATAATAGACAGGTTCATCACTCAGTTCGGTGATAAGTTTAACGGTCAGGGCTGTATTAAAATCTCCGAGCGTGGATGCACCTATCCTGTCTTCCAGCATCATGCTCTGGGCAAAGCAGGTTGCCGCGTATTTATCCGCCAGCCCTGGAAACGACTGGATCGTATAAAAATCATACCCCTCTTGCTTGACGATTTTTCTGAGCGCCAGGTAAAGGCGAATAGACCGGTCGCTGACCCGTCCTTTAGGTATGGGATCCTTAAAGCGCCTTTGCAGATTTTTCCTAGCTTGATTTACTTCTGCCACGGTGACCTGACGCGCCATCTCTATCAGCTCGGTCGTGTCCCTTGAGTCGATATCCACGCCGAACACCTTCATCCACTGGGATGGGTCGGCAACTCCGCATGTCTGTCCCATACCGCGTCCTCCAAACGCGCCAATAGTACTCTGGTTCAGGACATTTTTCATCCTGCCAGCCCGGCAATAGGAGGCGATACGGCGCATATCAGACGGATCATCATAACGGCCATACACAAAACGATGAGGTATACCAACTTCCTTCAACGCACCATGCATTACAAGGCCACCGACAGGCCGCCACCCTTGTGAGCCGGGATGAGTCCAAAGGATAATGCCCTTACCCGTAAAAGCAAAATCACGAATTGCCCCGATCAGATGGGCAGCCCAGACCCACGTGCCGGAGAAAAGAACCACGGCATCGAGCTCGTCCATTTTCTTAAACTTTGCAAAACACGTTCTGGCCTCCTGCTTTGTCGCCAGAATGACCTGATGCCTGATCACCTCCATGCCGGCATCAACAAGGGCTTTTCTCGCTTTGTTAATCAACCGGCCATCAATAAACGATGTTCCCATAGGATCTTGAAGTCCATCCTTGTGCACACCGTAAACAATGAATCCCACCTTAGGCTTAATCATGATACCTTCCTCGTTTGATATGGTTGACCGATTACATACGCTGCGATGAGGGGCGCGAGTCTTCGAGCGTCCCTCTCCATCGACTGGTTCGCACTTCTCCGGAGTTTACCACTTCCGTATGGACTTGGACCATTCGTTTCTTGAATGCCACGGGCTTGTCC
>JABMRO010000061.1 GCA_013202635.1 Planctomycetota bacterium | reverse complement strand
CTCTTTCTGTGATGTCAAACCTATACAGTAATCAAACAATAAATCTTTCTGCTCGTTGTTCAGCGGATTCATTAAGTTTCTTTGCTCCCAATCGATGCTTTCCACTCTTTTGCAAAACGACTAACCGCAGTATGCAACCTGCTTTTTACCGTTCCGATAGGTATACTCAAAATCTCGGCCATTTGTTTGTAAGAAAATCTGTTAAAATAAGCAAAAACCAATATTTCCCGAAGATTTTCCGGCATATCCGCTATAATTCGCCTAACACGCACAGCGGTCTCGTCCTTTTGAAGCTGCTCGTAAGGCATTGTGCTGTCAGAAGTAACGGAATTCAACATATCATCAAATGACAAGTCCTCCGAGTCCGTCATTGTGCCGATTGGGATGGCGTTTTTTCGCTGCCATTTGCGAAGCGCATCCTTTGCCTTGTTGGCAGCTATAGTGAACAGCCACGGACGCAAAGGCCGGTTTGTATCGAAGCTCTCTCTGCTGCTGAATAACTGTAAAAAAGTCTCCTGAAAAACGTCTTCAACAAGTTCCCGGCGGTTTAAAAACATGCGCAGAAAGGCATAAAGACCGTTTTTATATCGGTTTACGATTTCACGAAATGCGGCCTCCTCACCCTCTGTATATCGGGTCAGAAGCTCCCCATCAGTCAATTTATTTAATTCATTAGTCATAATTCCAACATACAAAAAATCTTTACAACAATACCATTATAAGCGATTGACACCTAAATTAAAATCCTAATCACAGGGAACGATCCATAGTTAGAGAGGTTTTTTCCTTGACGGAAAAGTGGGTGGTTTGGTATAAATAAGGTTGTTCAGTGCCCGTACAGTCTGGCATCTGAGGATTTTGATTTCACTTTGCAGGCAGATTTCTGATAGTTTTCAATAGAGGAGGAATGTTATACAGGGCGCAGGGTTTTCTGTGAGAATTTTGCGTACCGGCGTCATATTTTTCATACCAATTAATAATTCTTACAATTAAGAAAAGGTGTTTTGGTGTGTGGCCAAAGCATAAATAGCTATTTTAACTTTTTAAGGATGAATATTATGTTTAGAAAAGTTGTTTATTTGGTGACGTGTATTTTTGTGCTGGGTATGGCTCTGACAAACACAGCTAATGCCGGTATTCCCGGCCTTATCGCTCATTGGCGTTTAGATGAGGAAAGCGGAACCACTGCCGGAGACGCCAGCGGCAACGGCAATACCGGCACTCTGGAAGGAGGCGCGCAAAGAACACAGGGTAAAATAGGTGGCGGTGTCTATCTGGACGGTGTGGACGACTACATTGAGGTTCCCAACGTGATAACTCCAACGGGTTCTTTGGCCTTCTGGTTCAAGCCGGACTGGGATGGGTCAGACCCTGAGGATTACAGGCTTTTCGATGCGAGCCTGGGCGAGATATACTTCTTCATATCAAAGGGCGCAAACCATGCCGACATCAATCCCGAAGACTTCGGATTCTATCTGGAGGACGCCACCGATGCCGACTATCAGGGCATCGAGATTGATCCGGCAGGTGTTATATTTGCCGATACATGGATTCATCTCGCTGTGACCTGGGAATTTGACGGCGGCCCGGCTATCGTGTACCTTAACGGCCTGGAAATCGCAAGAGCGGCTGCATTAGGTCCTTTACCGGCACTTGATCCAAATCCACGTTTCGGACTGGAAACTTTCACATATATTCCGTCGGCAAATGGTGCAAAAAGCGTAATCGACGATATTATGTTCTTCGAAACAGCCCTGACAGGACCAGAGATTCAGGTCATTATGCAGGGGCTCGGAAAATTTCCATATTCATGGAATCCGGATCCGGTCGATGGTACTCTCTATAATGACACCTGGATCACCCTTGGCTGGTCGCCGGGGGATTTCGCCGTATCACACAATGTGTACTTAGGTGATAATTTTGACGAAGTGGATGCCGGTGCCGAGAGCACATTCCAGGGCAACCAGATCGCGACATATTATATTGCCGGCTTTCCCGGATTCGCTTTTCCTGACGGCCTGCATCCGGGTACGACATACTACTGGCGGATTGATGAAGTTAATGATGCCGAACCGAACAGCCCGTGGAAAGGCCCTGTCTGGAGCTTAAGTATTCCTCCAAAGACAGCCTACTTCCCTAATCCGCCTGATGGCGCCGAGTCTGTAGATCCGGATGGCGATCTTAGCTGGACGCCGGGTTTCGGTTCGATATTACACTATGTGTACTTCGGTGACAATTTTGACGATGT
>JABMRO010000783.1 GCA_013202635.1 Planctomycetota bacterium | reverse complement strand
CCTCTACAAATCAGCCCTTTTTATGCAAAACAAACCCAATTTCCGAAAAGTCAAATGAATGTAAATCAATACAATACAATGAATTATGAAAAAAAATCAAATTGGACACTTGGTGAAAACAAACCCAATCAAAGCCAATCTGTATTCTCGCCGACGTGCCCCGGCTGGCAATCCGGCTCAACTATTTTAGATCGCAGGCCATTGATATGCACCGGAGAATTCTCAAAGGTATTTCCCTGCAGAATGACCCGCCCGGCCATTTGGCCAATACGAATGCCCGTTTTCTGATTTTTTCCTGGACAGACGGAGTCAAGAGGCTAAAATGTAATCAGCGTTATAAATGAGAGGAAAAAGAATGGCACCCAATCGAAATAATTTGGCGGCTGTCGTAATCACTTTAATTGGAGCAATAATCTGCCGGGCTGAGTTTCAGGTGAATACTCATACGACTAATAAGCAGGAGAATCCTGCTATAGCTATGGACGGAGCAGGGAATTTTGTCGTGGTCTGGAACAGTTATCTGCAGGACGGCGGCTCGAACGGTATTTTCGGGCAGCGATTCGAACCAGATTGCAGCCCCCTCGGTGAGGAAATCCAAATCAATACTACAAGCAGCGGCAACCAAAAAGAGCCATCGGTCGCAATGGATATGGACAGTAATTTTGTGATTGTATGGCAGGGGCCGGGGCTGGTAGGGGAGGACAAAGAGGATATTTTTGCAAGGAGGTTCGACTCGAACGGCCTGCCTGTCGGCAGTGAGTTCCACGTTAACACCAACACCAACGATAAGCAACTTTGTCCGAGAGCGGCTATGAATAATGGCGACAGCTTTGTCATCGTTTGGGAAAGTGTGAATGTTCCTGAAGAGGGTAAAAAGGCAATTTGCGGTCAGTTGTATGACAGCAACGGCCTGAGGATTGGGACGGAATTTGTAGTTAACGATGGGCCATCAGACGGGCGTTATCCGGATGCGGCAATGGATGCGGAAGGGAATTTTGCTGTTGTCTGGATGGAGGACAAAAGCAGCAATTCGATAATGGGGAGGTTATATAACGCAGACGGCTCAGCCAAGGCGGGGCCTTTCGAGGTAAGCACAATCAGGTTCAGCTCGGTTACGCAGCCATCGATTTCAATGAGCAGAGAAGGGGCGTTTGTAGTGGTATGGGACGGAGACCCGAAACTGGCCGGCCTGGATGATATTCACGCACGAATGTTTGACCCAAACGAGACGGCCATAGGTGAACAGTTTATCGTCAATACAACTATTGAAGGGCCGCAGCAGAATCCACAGGTCGCGATGAATAATCGCCGGCAGTTTATAGTGGTATGGGACAGTAAAATTGACCCTGATATTAATGAAAGAGAAATATTCGCCCAGCGGTATGACAACACGGGCGAAGCTATCGGCGATGAGTTTCAGGTCAACACCTATATCGAGGCCGACCAGAAGCGACCGAGTGTTGCGATGGGAGAAGGCCGCAACTTTGTTACGGCCTGGCAGAGTTACGGGCATGATGGGTCGGGTTACGGCGTTTTCGCCCGGATGGGGCAGATGGTCGGCTCGGCGGATTTTAACGGCGACGGATTAGTTAATTTTAGTGATTATTGCATCCTGGCCGACGAATGGTTCAAAATTGGAGAGCCATTAGCGGCTGACTTGATTGAAGATAACAAAATCAATGAGCGGGATTTAGCCGAGTTTTGTTACCAGTGGCTTTCTGCAGGCAGATAGTTAAACATCTTCGCGGGATGGTCAATTCTTCCGCCCATGCAGACACTTCTAATTTCAAGTCTTGCTTTACGTTCGAAGGTGATTTAAAATAGTTTTATTCTTTTGCGGGTTTTTGTAGAGTATCTGGATGGGATTCAGGATGCCTGATTTTGGATATCTGAAATACGAGATTAAAGGATGGTGGGAACGATTAGCTATACGGGACTGGCTTAGCCGGAGCCCCAAATTAGTTCTCAGCGTGAGTGTGCTCCTGGTGGTTGGGGTGATGGTGTTTTTAGTATGGCTGACGCTGCCGAAAGAGGTTGTGGAAGTTGAGAATTACGAGAAGGACTGGTTCTACGACCTGAACCACAGAAGTGTTTTTGTTGGAAGGAGAGGACAGATACCGCCTATTGAGGCGCCTTCAGGCCCGCTTGCCAATGGGGAGCCGGCAGGGGTCAGGGCGTACGTATTTACTTACAGCAACGACCCAAACACCACCGATACTTTTATCGGGTTTCTGGAAACGACCGATCCCAACGTAGATAAGAGCAGTATAGGGCCTATGGATTTGAGAGTCAGCGGTGCGGAAATCTTTTCGAAAGGCAGGCTAATCCGAAGGGTCAAGGACAAAGAATGGGCCGAAGCCAACAGCGAAGAGGGACGGGCTATTCTGAAAGAGACGTTTCGCAAAAACGAAGCCGGCAAAATCCCTAACTATCTTCCGCCAAAATGAAATTTATTTGCAGCTTAAGGATTTGAATTTTTCGGTAACTTCGTTGAGAATGATTTTTTTTGCCTCTTCCAACGGGCCGGGCAGAAAAGTTCCGGCAGCCATTTTATGGCCGCCTCCACCGAACTTTGCGGCGATTTTACTGACATTAATGCCCCCTGTGCTTCGCAGCGAGCATCTGATTCTACCATCCTTCAATTCCACCAATAAGGCCGCTGTTTCAACTGTGCTTATTCGACGGCATTCGTTGATTAAATTCTCCGTGTCCTTGAGTGTGGCCCCGGTCTGTTCGAAATCCCGCTGCGATATATGCTGGGTTGCGAAGCGTCCGTCAAGATGCAACTGGAGCGTGTTGAGCATGGCGACAGTGAGCTTGAAGCGTGCGTATGAGAAATTCTGGTACAAATTGTGATATATTTCAATTGGTTTTGCGCCTGCATCAATCAGCCCTGAACAGGCCCGGTGGACCCTGCTGTCGGTATTGCCGAACTGGAACCAGCCGGTGTCGGTAGCTACTGCCACAAAGAGGGCCTCGGCGATTTTTTCGTTTACCTGCCAGCCGGCGTACTTTAGTAAATCATAAACAATCAAACCCGTGGCGGCCGCACTCGAATCGACCAACTCCACGTCTCCGAGACCATCGGCGGTAGCGTGGTGGTCGATTATCAGGACGTGTTTATGGTTTTGTTTTAAGTACCGGTCAAATTCAGGCAACTGGCTGAGACTATTTGTATCAACAATTATTATCAAATCAAATTCGCCTAAACTTCCATCGGTCAACTGATTGAGGTCGATATCATCGCCGAGGACGGGAAGTTTTTGAGCAAATAAAAAATCATACCAGTCCGGCATTTGCGAGAGCATGAACGCCTTGACTTTTTTGCCGAGGCTTTCCAGGACATTGGAAATTGCCACAATACAGCCGCAGGCATCGCCATCAGGCTTGGTATGCGCCGTAAGCAAAATATTGCTGGATTTGTTAATTAACTCAACCGCTTGTTGAAAATCATCATTTGTTATCATTCTAATCCCTTGTAAAACTCTTTATACCTCGTAGTAACTATTTTGAATTCAGGCATCGTATGATGTTGTTAATATAGCGGAAAGTGTCAAAATTGTCTAATAATAATCCCGGATTTATGAGCGATGTGGAATCGTGACTGTAGATTACTCGCCGAACCATCTCTGCTTTTTGCGTTGATAGGAATTGACCCAGAGGAAGGGTAAAATTGTAAACCGTCCCAACGCAAGATACAGCCCGGTAAGTCTTATTGCCAGGAGCTTTGGTTTAAAGGGGGAATAGTCATTTTTCCGGCTGGAATTTTTTTTCAAAGTTATTGGGTCCCATGACAGTTCACCGCCGACGAGTCTTAGGCCGTGCTTTTCGTAGAGTCTCAGGCTGCCGCTATATTTACGATTTGATTTTAGGTGCGTCGGAGTATTGGGACGAATCTGATAAAAAGGTGCATGGACGATAAAGTGGCCATTTGGTTTAAGGTAGCCGGTTATGGTTTTGACGAACTCGGGTGGGTCGGGAACATGTTCAAGAACATCAAGGCATATAACCACATCATAGGAGTTCAGGGATATCTGATTTGGGTCATCCAGGACATTTATATCCACGGCACAGTCGGCGAAGAGCTTTTTTGCAAAGGCCTTTGCGTAAGCAGAGGTTTCAAAATATGTTACATGGTGTCCCGCCCTGGCGAGGTATAGCGAATCTACCCCCAGGCCGTCGCCAATAGTTAAAATATCGAGGCGTTGCCCGAGATTTTTATAAAGGTATTTTCCTATGCGCCTGCGCATTCGCCGCTTGCGTTTATTGAGGTTCCATACGACAAGTTCGTAAAGAAAGGCATCGGTTTTGGAATAAAATTCGGTCAGCTTTTCTGTCCAGGTATAAGGTTCAAGGCCGTATTGACACAGGGCGCCGGATACGTTGCTGCCGGGATTGTCGCGCTCCTGCTGCAGGCGAGAGCGCACCGATATTGGCGATTGATTGGTCAGCTTTGACAGCCAGTTGACGATTTTATCCTCGTCATTGAAGTATTCAGGCGCTGAGGAAGGCAGTTGCATATTATATTTTCACCACTTTTTGAAAATCGCCATTGCTTATCATACTAATCCTTTACAATATGCATCAACTATCTTTTATTAGTTTTCCATTTCCATTATAATGCAGTATTCCTTAAATCCTACTGCCTTCCGGAAATCAATGCCGGTTACATTACCGACCAAAACGTCGGTCCTGATTCTTTTGAATTTTTTCCAGGGATTATTTTTAAGCCATTCCATAAATCTGCGGCCGAAGCCTTTATGTCTCATTGAGTTTATTATGAAAATTTGTCTTAAATATAACCATTCAGAGCCCTGTCTATATAAAGCATAGCCGATGTCATTCCGACCTAAACCGACAATAACAGCATCATATTCTTTTTGAAGGAAATCCGACATCCTTTGCTCAAGCTCAGCTAATGTCATTTTATTGCGATGACCCTCATCCTGAATAAGCAACTGATTCATCTTTGCAAGCCATGGAACGTCACTTTCTGCGGCAAACCTGAATTTCAATTCTTCTGACATTATGCTATAGTTAACCTTTGTTACCCCTCACTAACGTTCGGGGCTCTGATTTTCTGTTGCACCAAACGCCATTATTTTACCCTGTTCATCCCTAACATATCTCATCGTAGAGGCAAGGCTTTCTTTCGTCCAAATATATTTTGTGCTGCCGTGACGTGTCCAATATTTTTTAATTGTTGTTTGCTCGTTATTGCATTTTCTAATCGCTCTGGTAGCATAAGCCTTAAAATTGACCATCATCTTCTCAGGTCTTGTCTCACCGCTTACTACAACATGAACATGACTGCTTCTAACGTGAACCGCGTGCGCAAACCATCCATGAAATTTGCATACCTGAAGAATAGCCTTCAAAACCACCTCTCTCGCTTACTCTGTTCTAATATGAAGGGGGGATTTTTAAGGGTGATTTGTTCCTTTCTATTCAAACCTGAATTTTGGTTCACAAAAGCACTGTTATAGCGATTATGTTCCTTATCAACACTGCCTCTTTTATCACCATGCAACCACGTTCCGTAAGTTGTGAATGTGATAAGATACGCAATTGGACATTCCATTCAGTTTGTCCTTAATATCATTAGTACGTCAACCAAATCAACAGAGCCGCGACCGTAAGGGAGCGGTAAATAGTTTAACATGAATCAATCGCTTTTTTGAAAATAACTACTATTTGTCATTTGCCTCTTATAAATTCACTCCATCTGGGTTATCTGGGCCTATCTTCATTGTTAAACCTTT
>JABMRO010000782.1 GCA_013202635.1 Planctomycetota bacterium | reverse complement strand
GCGCACAATCCCTACGTATTCTGGGACTCGAAGATGTTACAGTTCTATCTCGCGGCGGTGCAATTCGCCATGGGTGACCTGCAGGCACCTACCATTCCCAGCGGCAGATTAACGCCGGCCATCCGCTCTCAGGAAAAGCTGGGCTGGCGTCTTGGCATCGAGGCCTACACTTTTCATAAATACACACTTTTCGAGGCGATAGATAAAACTGCCCGGCTCGGCCTGACGTTTATGGGCGGCCTGAGCTTCCAGAAAGTTAGTAAGAAAATTCAAAAGAACTTCGATGACCAACTGACCGACGATGAATTGAAACAAATCCGGCTGAAACTGGACTCAGCCGGCATTCGTCTATTGACGTATTACATCCACAATATCCCCGGCGATGAAGCCGGATGCCGCAAGGTCTTCGAGTTCGGACGTAAAATAGGAATTGAAACCTTCATGTCGGAACCGCTTCCGGAAGCGCTGGATACAATCGAGAAATTCTGCGACAACTATGACATTAACGTAGCCATTCACAACCATGACCGGAAGGCCTCACCGCAGTACTGGCACCCTGAAGGGATTGTAAAGGTCTGTCGGGGGCGCAGCAAACGAATCGGGGCCTGTGCCGATCTCGGCTATTGGATGCGGTCCGGCATTGACCCTATCAAGGCTGTGAACACGCTCAAGGACCGCTTGATTACCGTACAGATGCACGACCTTAACGAACTAAGCCCCGAAGGTCACGATGTGTCATGGGGAACCGGTGCGGCTCCGGCGGAGCAGTTTATTGAGGAAATTCACCGCCTGGGTATAAGGCCGACCATGTTCGGCCTCGAATTCTCATACAACTGGTTCGAATCGATGCCTGAAATAGCAAGGTGCATAGACTTCTTCAACAAAATAAGCATGAAACTGGCAAAGTGAGGTATTTAATGACAAAAATAGAAAATGCCAAAAAAAACAACTCTCTCCAGATTACTCGACGTAAATTCCTGTGCAAGACGGCTGCACTTTCCGGGATCGTTACAGCACCATGGATCATTCCCTGCACGGTACGGGGTGCAAACGGAAATGTGACACCAAGCGAGCGGATAACAGTTGGTTTGATTGGAAAAGGACTGATGGGAAGCGGCCATTTGCGCCGCCTTGTTGGCGACCGGGAAATTCAAGTGCTTGCTGTATGCGATGTGGATCGTCTTAGACGTGAGGACGGCAAACGACTTGTTGAGGAAACCTACGCTGCCAACCGTTCCAGCGGCACGTATCGCGGCTGCGCAGCTTATAATGATTACCGTGAATTGCTGGCTCGATCTGATATCGATGCCGTTGTAATCGTAACGCCAGACCATTGGCACACGCTGCTGGCAATTGACGCGGTTAAAGCTGGCAAGGACGTTTATTGCGAGAAGCCGATATCGATAACTGTACGGGAGGGGCGCCGGCTAGTCGATGCAGTCCGCAGGTATAGCCGGGTCTTCCAGACCGGAACACAGTATCGCTCTATTCCAACAATCCGACAGGTCTGCAATTTTGTGCGTGCAGGCGGACTCGGCAAGGTCAAACAAGTTTTCACTCTATGGACCAAGCTCGGCGGTTTCTTCGGTGCGCCCCGCTTCAAGCCATACAGGCATCTAATGGACATCGAGAATACCGGCAAGTCCAACACACCCCTTGATATAACCCTTCCGGCCGAAGAAGTGCCGGACGGATTAGACTGGGACCTCTGGGTCGGACCGGCACTTTGGCACCCATATAATCCGGCCTATCACCTGAATCCTTCGCCCGGCGTCGTGCCCTGGGCATTCTGCGAAGATTTCGGAGCCGCCTCATCAACATGGCACCATTCTCACAGCGCTGACGTAATTCAATATGCTCTGGGTATGGAGGAAAGTGGGCCGGTGGAGTTCATTCATCCCAGCAGCGGCGAGTATCCAACGCTCACTTACAGGTATGCCAATGGGACACTTCTTCACCTGGTCGATAACTGGTCAATGGTTAAAGATGTATATAAAGCGGTTCCAGCAACCGCTCGGTTAGCAGGAAACTTCGGAGGGGTGTTCGTCGGAGAACGCGGCTGGGTCACGTCGATGACAACAGGCGGGCCCATCGAGGGAGGCCCCGAGACGCTCTTCGAAGAAATGAAACTGAGGACACGCCAGGTGAATCCCGGAGAAAACGACCATCACGCGAACTGGTTCGACTGCATTCGGACGCGGCGGCAAACGAGCTGCAACGAAGAGCTTGGCCACCGCTCGGCATCGCTCGGACATCTTACGATTATTGCGCACAAGTTGCAGCGGTCTTTGAAGTGGGACCCGGTAAGGGAAGAGTTTCCCGGCGACGACGCGGCGAACCGCCTGCGCTTCCGCGCGATGCGCTCACCCTGGCGTATTTGATGCGCAGACACATCGGGCTCGTGTAAAAAGGATGAAATCGTAGCCTTATTATATACAATTCGTGACTTGTTCGCTCTTTACTTTGGTATCTGAGTATCTTTCCATTTTATCATGGCCGGACCCAACAGATAACTCAGAATAAATGTTATACCAGTCCCAATAACTATCAACCAGCTCCAGGCAAGCTCGATTGTTTCCTGTTGTATAAGCACAAGAAGTACAATGCAAACTACTGTACTAATGATCATCGCAGGAATATTGGCAAGGTTGGCTTTTCGCTTTGTAAGCAGGCCAAGCAGAAAGGCACCAAGCATCGGACCTCCGGTGATCGAGAGTATCTTGAATGCAAACCAAAGAATATTCTTCACCGGAGCGCAGGCCGCCGCGATACCCGCCAGAACCAGACCAAAACCTACCACTGCGGCTCGTGACACGAGCAGATAGTGTTTTTCCGAGGCGCCCCTTCGAATCAGGGGACGATATATATCAGTGACAAAAGAAGAGCTGAGTGAACTGAGCGGCGAATCAACACTGGCCATGAATATTGCGCCCAGAACCAGTCCTTTGAGACCATTAGGTAAAACGTTCCGAGCAAAATGCGGAAGGATTTCTTTGAGTTCCACAGGCAATGACAGAGAAGAATTTTGCTGGTAGAAGACAAAGAGCAGTGTGCCGACAAGAAGATATAGCCAGTAAATGGGCAGAACAGTAAATATAGTGGAAATTATGGTCTTCTGACTGCTCTTTCGCGTCTCAACAGTGAGCAGTCTCTGGACCATTTCCTGATCGGTTCCGAAGGAAACCAGACCAATAAAGAATCCGCTAATCAAAAATGCCCAGAAAGTTGAGGCGTCTTTGAGGTCAAACTTGAAATAAAATGTGCTAAGACGCTCGGCCTCACGCGCAGTCTGCATAGCTGCAGTCAGGCCACCTTCGATATGCTGAATAAGATAGCCGACGATCATGACACCTGCAATGACAAAGAACAAGGCCTGATAAGCACCGGCCCAGACAACCGCCTTAATACCGCCAAAAGCAATAAAGGCAATGCTAACAAGAGTAAATAACGTAATCGTCGCGGTAAGAGGCCAACCCATTATGACACCCACAGCCATGCACGTCGCATAAAGACGTACACCGGAAGCCAGCAGGCGTGTAATAAAAAAGTAAATCGAGCCGGTATACTGGGTTGCCGGCCCAAATCGATGCCCCAGGAACTCGTAAATGCTGGTGCAGTTGTATTTGTAAAAAGCCGGGATAAATAGAAATGCCACGACAAGCCTAGCCAAAGCCAATCCAACCAAAAACTGAAGAAATCGCCAGTTTTCAGTGAAAGCCGTGTGCGGGATTCCGACGATTGTAAGAGCACTTATCTCAGCAGCAACAAACGATAGACATGCCACGGCAGGTGGGACACGTCGGCCACCGAGAAAAAAATCGTTAGTATCTTTCTCCTCGCGTCCGAATACATATGAAATAACGAACAGCCCTAATGCTCCTACACAAACAATCCCCCAGTCGAGTCCGCTGAGTGTACCTGCCTGACCTATAATGAAATTCACGGAGTCTCCTCAATTGCTTTTCGCAAAAACTGGTCGCATTCATCAAGTATTTTCAGAGCACCTGCCAAATTCGTCCGGCGAAAATGCATAACAATAGCAGTTTTAACCTTCCCCTGTGCGTCTTCGAGAAGCCTTTTTGCACGTGACCGATTGAGTTTGGTTATTTCCATTACAATCCGCAATGATCGATCTCGCAATTTCTCATTTGTTGCTTTCAGGTCAATCATAAGATTGCCATAGACCTTGCCTAATTTGATCATGGCTCCTGTAGTTAGAGTGTTGAGTACGAGTTTAGTCGCAGTACCTGCCTTCATCCGTGTTGAACCTGTAACAATTTCCGGACCGACAACCGGATTGATAATGATTTCCGCAGGGATATGCTCAACAGCCTCAGGCGCACAGGTTACAAAAATAGTCGCCGCCCCAATTTGACGTGCCTGCTTAAGAGCGCCATGCACAAATGGAGTCATACCGCACGCAGCCAGGCCAACCACGATATCTTTTGCCCGAACAAGTTTGTTCTTAATTGCTGCAGCTCCATCTTCCGGGAAATCCTCAGCGCCTTCAGCCGACCGGACCAGTGCCCGCCGCCCACCGGCTATGATGCCCTGTACAAGTGAAGGCCGTACACCAAAAGTAGGCGGGCACTCTGAGGCATCTAATACACCCAGCCGACCACTCGTTCCGGCTCCAATGTAAAATAGCCTCCCACCCTTTCTAAAACGCTCTACAATCAAATCAATCGCTGCTACAATCTGTTTGGATTGCCGCGCAACAGCAGCGGGAACGAGCGCATCTTCTGCGTTAATAAGATCAACAATCTGCTTTGTTGATAGCTTATCGATATTTTCGCTTGCGCTATTGCGTTTTTCAGTAGTCGGTAGAAGTCTATGTTTTTTTGTCATGCAGGTATTATTTTTCCCATAATAACAGGCCGATCGGCACCGGTGACTCCGGGCACGTTATTATTAAGCCCCTTTATAGTCGCCCATGCTAAAATGGCAAATGAAGCCGCCTCCTTCGCATCGACACTAATGCTAAAATCATCGGTAGAGAGCATCTTAGCATTCGGCAGTTCGCTCCGCAACATCTCCACCAACGTGTTATTACGAGAGCCGCCCCCGCATAATATAACCTCATCCGGAATCGCCGGCAGGAATTCATGGTATGCCCAAGCTATACTTTTGGCGGTAAATGCTGTTACGGTCGCCACTATATCAGCATTCGCTATGCCTTTTTCTGCGGCTTGTTTATATAGCCTGCTGGAAAAGGAATGTCCGAACTCTTCACGGCCTGTTGATTTTGGCGGGCGCCGTTTAAGAAAAGGATGCCTGAGCATTTCATTCAGAAGCCTTTTATTGGCCGTGCCCTGTGCCGCTATTTTTCCACCCGAATCAACACGCTGCCTATTGCCACTTATGAGCCGAATGATACCATCGATTACCATATTCCCCGGCCCAGTATCAAAAGCGACAATATCATCCTGCTTACAAAAGCGCGGAAGGAAAGTTACATTCGCAATACCGCCAATATTCTGAACAGCACGAGATGACCTATTACGGCCAAATAAAATATAATCGGCATAGGGCACCAAAGGGGCACCCTCGCCCCCGGCAGCCATGTCGCGGGGCCTGAAATCAGCCACTGTAGTAATACCGGTACGGTGAGCTATTACAGATGGTTCTCCTATCTGAAGGGTTGAACGTATTTTCGTTTTGCTGTAGCATTTGCCTCGAGGATTATGATATATCGTCTGGCCATGTGAACCCACCAGATCAATCGAGTTCAAAGGTATGCCGCTTTTGGAACAGAGCTTGATTATCGCATCAGCAAAAACTTCGCCCAGAACAAAATTATAGTGGCATATATTGTCTAATCGGGCTGATTCGGGACGGCATAAACGAAGGATTTCCCTGCGTAAAGTATTGGGGTATGGAAATACATCAAAAGCCAACAAGTTAATCTTTTGCTTTGTGATATCGACTACGGCAACATCAACACCATCAACGGATGTACCCGACATCAGACCTGCAACCCGCATTTTGTCCTTAGATGCAATTTTTCGAATACCGCTGCTCACTATTATCTTACCTTCGATTTACTAATGCAGTTTTTTTTCGACGCCTACCTTAGCCAAACAAATTATATATCAGCCTCGCCTTATCTGCAATGTACTTGATGGGTGAAAAGTGTATTTACTTTGTTCACATAAAATGATAAGAATATTGTCCTTAAGTTTATGAACGTCAAGGAGCTGTAATGTCGGATGCAATTGAAAGAGCTGAAGAATTTTTGAGCCGGGAACGGGAGTTTCGTTTAGGTGAATTGCTTACGGAGTCTTATCATCCTAAAACCAAAGCGCTCTCGCAAACAGTTAAAGACGACCTCCCTGCCGCGATACGGTTATTGCAGTCGGTTGATGATGATATCCCTCCGGCGATGGAGAAGGTTCTCCAGCAGGATTCATTCCAGGAACTTATCGAAGCATTTGTCAAAGCTCTGAATACCGGCAAGCGGATTTTCTTCACCGGCTGCGGAGCTACAGGACGGTTGAGCATACTTCTTGAAGCAGCCTGGCGACGGTTTTGGCACAACTCAAAGCAAATGCTCTCTGAAAATGTTCCCGATATGGAAGACCGAGTGTTCAGTGTAATGGCCGGTGGTGATTTTGCTTTAATTAAATCGGTCGAAGGATACGAAGATTTTCCGGACTTCGGACGACGCCAGATGAAAGAAAAAAACGTTCAGCCAGGAGATGTAGTTGTTGCCATCACCGAAGGTGGAGAAACTCCTTTTGTAATCGGCACTGCCTGGGAGGGGCTCGATGCCGGAGCAAGAGTCTTTTTTGTCTATAACAATCCTACTGAAGTATTATGCCGTAATGTCAAACGCTCACGAGAAGTGATCGAGGAACTGCGTATAACCAAGCTCGATTTGACCACTGGTCCGATGGCAATAACAGGTTCGACAAGAATGCAGGCCACGACAGCCGAATTGTTCATTGTTGGCAGTGCCCTTGAGATAGCTTTGGTTCGTTTTCTGCGAAAGCGTCTATCGCCTGCGCACATAGCGAAATTAGGACACAAGGAGCACGAACCATCTGATTACCTAAGATTACTGTCTGAACTTCTGGAGCAACTTTCGAGCGATCAAGCGGTTGATATGCTGGCTCGTGCAACAAGATTCGAAGAAAGAATCTATCGCCGGAGAGGCCTTGTAACCTATATGGCCGATTCATTGCTACTGGACGTTTTAACGGATACTACTGAGCGCTCGCCGACTTTTATGTTACCCCCCTTCCGAAAATATGGAGATACTCTCTCTCCAAACTCATGGGCGTTTGTAAAAGACCCATTCCGAACCACTGAAAAGGCATGGCGCGCCCTGCTGCAACGTGAACCCAGAGGCCTGAATTGGCAGCGCAAGATTTACGAGCAATTGAAAGCACCGGCGGCTCTAAAGGCCCAACCACCAAAACTCAATAATTCTGAAATATACAAATTTATGATTGGCAATGAGCCCAATCCTTCTCGTACCAACGCACCAGACTCAGCACTGGTCGTGATAACCGCCAGAGGTGAAACAGAAACTCTAATGCACACAGCTTTGCAGAAATTTGGCCCACAGTACAAGAAAACAGCCGCATTAGTTGTAGGATTGACTGATGTCGCCCCCCCTACCGACGAAACATTCCAGTTCCCATACAACCTCTCCAATTCACCTTTGAAATTGTGGCATCATCTTGCCGTTAAACTTATCCTGAATACAATTTCTACTGCAACTATGGTTCGCATGGATCGGGTCATCGGTAATGCAATGGTATGGCTCTCGCCAAGTAACAAGAAACTTATAGACCGCGGCTCACGCTTAATTGCTCAACAAATGGAGTGCAGTTACGAGCAGGCGTGCATCACCCTCCACGAAGCTATGGAAGAAGTAGAATCCGGGCAGCGGCAGGGTAAAGAGGTCCCCTCACCTGTTGCTTTAGCCATTAAGCGGCTCCGAGATAAAAGAGAAAAATCCTGATAGTAGGCTTAAGAGCTTTTCTTCAAATGTTTCAATCCGGGTATATAAGATATTTTTTCCTGATTTTTTGAAAAGATTTCAGCTCAGCTTGCCATTTGTTCCGGAGACTATCCAGGGATGACCGGTTTGTAATTGCATTGCGAATCGTTGAGGTTCCACACAAACGATCGAAGTGCCTGGTTTTCCATTGGAAGTCCTGCGGATACATTCGGTAAACCTCATTAATGATTTGGACACCACTGTAATACGGTTCAAGCCGGTCCCGTTTTGTTATGATAATCCGCACTCCGTTACATTCCTGACCCTGATATTTTGAACTTGCAGGCGTAAAAGACACCGGCTTAAAGCGCATGCCCGGCAGATTCAATTTGTTAAGTCGCTCAGCCAGGCGTTTTGAATCTATCCAGGGCGCACCGAATTGCCTGAATGGCATCTTGGTTCCTCTGCCTTCAGAGACATTAGTACCCTCAAAAAGACACAGACCCGGATAGATTGCGGCGGTTTCAAGGTCGGGCATATTCGGTGAGGGGTTTATAAAAGTTAATCCGGTTTTGTCGTACCACATACGGCGACGCCAGCCCTTCATAGGTACTACGACAAGGTCGGCCTTAATGCCTTCCTTAAGCCAGCCCTGGTCATTAAACATCTTCGCTAATTCTCCGGCGGTCATGCCGTGTCTGACCGGGACAGGGTACAAACCGACAAAACTGCTCACAGCCGGTTCGAGTATATTACCTTCAACACAAATGCCGTTTATGGGATTTGGGCGATCCAGAACAACGAAACGCTTACCGTTTTCCGCCGCTGCTTCCATTGCCAAAGACATCGTATAAATATAGGTGTAAAATCGAGCGCCGATGTCCTGTATGTCGAAAATCAGGATGTCTATATCCTGCAGCATTTCGGGTGTGGGTTTCAGCGTCTTTCCGTACATGCTGTAAACCGGCAAATGGTAAACCGGATCAGTTTGGTTATCAATCTTTATAGCATCCTGTTCTTTGCCCCAGAGCCCATGTTCGGGACCGAAAAGAGCAGTAACCTTCACATCCGGCATACCTCTTATTACATCCACTATATACTTGCCGTTACTGTTATATGCGGTATGGTTGGTTATGATTCCAACGCGCTTGCCTTGAAACACTCTACTGTATGTATCCACACAATCTAATCCAGTCATAACAGAACCCTGACAGCTTGAAAGCATCACAAAAAGACTTAGAGCACCTAACAAAATGAATCTGCATTCAAACGGCTTATTT
>JABMRO010000781.1 GCA_013202635.1 Planctomycetota bacterium | reverse complement strand
TTGTCTCGGGGCAGATGGTCAGTGAGCTTCATTGTAACCTGGGAACAGACTGCTTAGAGCAGATTGAAACAGTCGAAGAGCACGAAGGGGCGTTCGAATGTCGTGACATAGTGCTCGAAAGCGGAAATCGCATCAGCGTGGTAGATGCACACTGTTTCATGCTTGATTCAGGACAGTGGATCGCGGCACAAGACTTAAGAAGTGGCCTCCGATTGAAAACATTAAACGGCACAGTCGGCATCAAAAACTTTGCAACAAGAGCCGCACCTTTTGTCGGCAAGGTGTACAACCTGAAGATCAAAGGGGCGGACCAGTACTTCGTAGGCAAAGATAGGGTGATTGTACGAGACTATTGAGGCTCATGATTATTCCAGACTGTGGTGGGAGCTGATTGAAGAGAACTCTGTTGTGATTCCTGAAAACTGATTTTTTTCAGCTTTACATCTGTATTTTGCCTGATGTTCACCGATATAATAATAGGCTGCTTATCGTATTTAAATCCGGCACCGGAGATATGGTTGTATGTGCGACGGAAAATTAGTTTTAGCTTTGCCCGAATGGGTCGGGCCCTTTCTTGAAAAAGCCCCTTCAGTCTTCGAAAATATTGAAGATAGAATGCGTCTTACGATTGAGCTGTCACGCCTGAACGTCAAAAACGAAACAGGTGGGCCGTTCGGGGCCGGTATCTTTGAGCGGGACGGTGGGAGACTGATTGCCGTGGGCGTTAATGTTGTA
Source organism: Planctomycetota bacterium (assembly GCA_013202635.1). Lineage (GTDB taxonomy): Bacteria > Planctomycetota > Phycisphaerae > Sedimentisphaerales > Anaerobacaceae > NIOZ-UU13. Next base: position 5,061 of record JABMRO010000781.1, on the reverse strand, counting down.
CTTGATACGAATTGTTCATTAGCCCATGCGGAAATGGTGTGCATTGGTCTTGCCCAGCAAAAGCTTAAAACCTTCGACCTGGGTGCAGAAGGCATGCCTGCCTGCGAGCTTGCCAGCAGCACTGAACCATGCGCGATGTGTCTCGGAGCGATACCATGGTCGGGAGTTCGAAGATTAATTTGCGGCGCTCGCGGCCGGGACGCATGCAAAATAGGATTCGACGAGGGAGTCAAAGTGCCGGATTGGATCGATACACTTGAGAGCCGCGGCATAACTGTTTTGCGGGACGTCCTTCGAAAAGAAGCCCGCGAGGTACTGATAAGATATAAAGAATCGGGCGGCCTGATATACAACGGCAGACAGGCGACCTTTCCAACAAAAGAATCCAATCAAAGCTAACCAAATTTGACTAACATTGACATCTTACCCTGTTAATGTTGGTTATCTTCATAAGGCAAATCCCAGCATAAAAACATATAAAAATATTTTTAAGCGTTCTTCTTTCCAGAAAAAAACTGCCTTTTCGAATTATTATTGTTAATATAACCCGCCGTGTACGCATTTATATCCATAATAATATCGTTGGCTGTCCTGGTAACGCTTTTGCGTCTGAAGGTCAAAATCGGTCTGGCGATGGTGCTCTCGGCCTGTCTTTTGGCATTGTTTCTGGGCGTCTGGCCGCCCGATCTCGGACGGACGTTAACCGAGGAATGGCAAAGCAAGCCGCTGACACAAACGACGGCTTATCTTTTCATCTCGCTAACGGCCCTGCTACTGCTCGTCAATGTCATCGGCGCAGCGATGGAGGAAATCGGCCTTTCTAAGCGGCTTGTACCGGCCATGCAGGACCTGTTCAAAAGCCGAAGGTTTGCCCTGGCGCTGATACCTCTGATGATGGGAATGCTGCCCACACCCGGCGGCATTATGCTCTCGGCTCCCATGGTGCGCGACGCCGGCGATAAAATCGGCGTCGAGCGCAGCCGCTTGGCCGCTATCAACTTCTTTTTCCGCCATCAATGGGAATCAGTCTGGCCTCTTTTCCCGGCCGTGCCTCTTATCCAGAGCCTCCTCGGTATCTCGGCATTAAAGCTCTTTTCCTACCACATCATCCTCACCGGTGCCGGTATCCTGGGCGGTGCCATTGTCCTGCTGATGTTCGGCATACCACCGAAACAGCCCGACCCACATTATATTAAACGCCACATAGCCCATCACCTGCTTGACTTCCTGCACGCCTTCTGGCCCATCGCGTTTACCGCCGGTTTATATGTTGCTTTTGACCTGCCCCCTGCGGCCGGTATCTTTTTAGCCATTATCGGTCTGCTTTTGATACACAAAGTCCCGTTTAAGAGGTGGTTGTCCGTCTTCAAAGCCGCCCGCGAGCCGGACATGGTCCTGCTTATTTTCGGTGCGCTGTTTTTTAAGCTCAACCTCCAAACCAGCGGCGCCATCGGCAGCGTCGTTGAATTTCTGACAAACGCCCATGTCCCCCCCGGTTTGCTTTTGTTCGGCCTGCCTATGCTGGTCGGCTTCTCAACGGGAGTAACGATGCCCACCGTAGCGATTACATATCCGTTCCTTATCGCCTTTATCGGCACCGGCTCCGAGGCTAAGATGGGGCTCGAAAGTCTGGCCTTTTCAGGCCTGCTTTTCGGCCTTTGGCTCACACCCATTCACCTGTGCATAACCCTCTCGGCCAGCTTCTTCCAAACTTCACTCCTCAAAATAATTTTCAAGCTGCTGCTCCCCACCGCGGCCGTCGCCGTTGCCGGCATATTGTTGGCTCTCTTCTGCGGCTAAACAAATTCATTTTGTTGACGAAGATTTCAAAAAGGGTAAGATTGAACCGTAATATTGAAATCTAATCAGGTGATACCGTTCGGCAAGGAGATAACATTGCTCGGAATCGATAATATCTTTGAACTTATTTTTCTTGCAGGTTTTATTGCAGGCTCAGTCATTCGAAAGGTATATACATTCAAATGCAGACACGGCAAGGCAGTTAAAAAGCACAAAAGCGTGGTGGATATTATTCTGATTAGCGCTGGCGGCGTCGGGATGGTTTTACCTTTGTTCTATTTGTTTTCGCCATGGCTGAACTTTGCCGATTATCACCTACCGGGATGGCTGGGCTGGATAGGCACGGCGGTTTTTGCAATGGCACTTTTGCTCTTGTGGAGGTCGCACGCAGACCTCGGGCGAAACTGGTCTGCGATACTTCGCATTAGACAGGAACACTCGCTCGTAACCGGCGGCTTATACCGCCACATACGCCATCCGATGTATGCCGCACACCTGCTGTGGGCAATCGCACAAGGATTGTTATTGGAAAACTGGCTCGCGGGCTGGGCCTTTCTTATAGTTTTTGTGCCCTTGTATCTGGTGCGCGTCCCGAAAGAGGAACGGATGATGCTTGAGCAATTCGACGAGCAATACCGTCAGTACGTCAGCCGAACCGGCGGGATTATTATGCGCTTTTGGAAATAAAAACAGCCGCACTAATCAATTTGCTTTGACAGGCTTTGAGAATTTGGGCCGCGTATGGTTTGAAAGCAAACTTATAATGCAGGAGAGCACACAACTGTATCTCCTCTGCCCCGAAAACAATCAGCGTAAAAAAGCCAGGGCTATTGATGAGTTGGTGTATAGCCTAATCTGCCCCAGCAGCCCTTCTGCATCCAGTATAAATCCTGATAGCCGTCAGAGCTCTGAGGTACGAATCCTGAGCCGGCATGGCCGCGAGAAAGATTTCTGCCGTTCTTTATTGTTTCGATGCCTTTCCACTTTTTGTAATTACTATGTCCGTCCGCGAAAGAGACGTTCGTGCCGTCGCCGTGCCGGACGGGGGCGTCGTCCCACCATTGCTCAGTGTCATAATGAACGGCAAAAGCATCAGGAGTAACCCAGCCCTCGTCGATAAAAACGAGTCTGTAGGCAGGTGCCGGGTTATGAATCTCGGTCCTTTTCTTTATATGTGCACCGCGTACTCCCTGAGTCGGGGTGTGGTTAACAGCGTTCATAGAGAACATGATAGCGTAGGTCAGCATCTCTCCCCGGCTGCCGGTCGGGCACCTGTAAAGGTCCACGTCCTTGAGATACGGCCAGAGGGCTCCATTAGGGCTTTTGATCTGTATTATTTGCTCCTCGGCCGGCAACTGCCCGCCTGATCCGTAATCAGAGGCCCAGCAAGTGCCCACCCAGGCCTGTTCTTTTCCGTGATCTCCCCATCCCGTATCCTGATAGCTATAGCCTGCCGCGCCGTTTACGAGATTGTCGTCGTTCTCATCGGCGTACATAATCCACGCTAATGTCAACTGCTTCATATTGCTCATGCAAACCGCACGTCTGCCCTGCTCTCTGACTCTGTGTAGCGCCGGTATCAATATCGCCATCAGAACCGCGATAATGGCGATTACAACCAAAAGTTCTATTAATGTAAACCCCATTAGAAATCTTCTATGAGCCCCATTAGAAATTCTTCTTTCTAACGGGGTAAACCCTCTTGATCTGTTCATAATAAGGTACCTCAACTTACTATCGGCATCGTGTTGCCTGGTTGTATGTAGTTTGAAAATAAACTTAATCCAGGAGAAAACACGTAGCTGTATTACATGTCGCCTAAAAAATCAACTTTGTAAAGCCGGAGCTATTGTTGAGTTGGTGTATAACCTAATTTTCCCCAGCAGCCCCTCTGCATCCTGTACAGGTCCCTGAAACCTGACGGCGTTGTCGGCGCCCAGGTGGTATCGGGCCCCGTGTTTTCCTCGTCTCTGGCATGCTTTATCGTATCGGTACCCTTCCACTTCCAGTGGTCGGCGTGCCCATCTGCAAAGGAGATGGTCGTTCCGTCCCCATGCCGGACCGGAGGGCTGTCAAACCATGTCTCTTGTAGATACCAGACGGCGTAGGCATCCGAAGTCATATAGCCTTCATCGATAAAAACGAGTCTGAGGGCAGGCGACGGGTTGCTAATTTCGCTCATATTCTTTACGTGCGCGCCGCGTACTCCCTGAGTCCAGGTATGGTTTACGGCGTTCATGGAGAACATGATAGCGTATGTCAGCGCCTGTGGTAGGCCATTGTCGAGGCGCCTCCCAGTCGGGCACTTGTAAATATCGACATTCTTTATATAAGGCCACAATGCGCCGTCTATAATCCCTTGAGTCTGAACGTCCGGGTCTGTGGTACTATACGCGTCGATCCATGCCAGCTCATTTCTGTGGTCGCCCCACGCCAGGTTCTGATTGCTAAAGCCTATGGCGCCATTGACGAGCTTCCCGTCGTTTTCATCGGCATACATAATCCATGCAAGTCCCATCTGCTTGAGATTGCCAAGGCACACCATGCGCTTGCCCTGTTCCTTGACACGATTCAGTACCGGCATCAATATAGCCATCAGCACCGCGATAATGGCGATGACCACTAAGAGTTCTATCAATGTAAATCCTCTTCGTTTACCCATAATTATACTCCTTAACTTACTCTCGGTACCCCGTTGCATGGTCCTGATATGTTGCACCCGATCCTGTTCTTTATTACCTCTATTCTATCTGGCGCAGTATTATACTGCAAATACGACTATTTTGCAAATTATTTTAATCTGAATATCGATTATTTAAACTGACCGATTCTCTGCCCGGAATATTCCATCCCAATAGTTAATAGTAAACTGGAGGAAAGCGCAAGTCCTGAGCAAGGTCGAAAAAGCTAAAAATAGTAAATTGAAATCTCTTCTGCTCATCAGCACATGATATTATCGAATTTGACTTCTATGTTAAAATAGGCAATATGTTTCAGCGTAAAAATCAGCCAAAAACGCTATTAATAAAAAACAAAAATCAAAATTTTTAAATATTTTTTTATTCATTTCCACATAAGCACTTAGCTCGATTCTATCCTCATAAAATTCCCCAATTTTCGTACCAAATGTGCACATTCGTCCAATTATAGAGGGACTGCTTTTTCGCCCTTCATAAAGTAGCAACTTCAAAATTAGAAGCACGAAACACGAAATCCTAAGCAAGTTCGAAATTCTAATGTTCAAAATCTCAAAGCTTACCG
>JABMRO010000780.1 GCA_013202635.1 Planctomycetota bacterium | reverse complement strand
GTGTAAAACTTCCCTAAGACACTCTCAATCTGATAGAATTTCCTGATTGTCACGGTAACAGTACGGATTAAGAATGGCACGAGGAAGAAACAAAGAACGATAACAATTGCTATATAGTTCTTCTTCTTTGTACTTACCGGTTTAATGGATGATAATAAAGCCACTGAGTTCGTGAGAAGAGCTACTGATATCAAGGCCAAAAAAGTTTGCTTCAATAAAACAGCGCTGACATGTCCTAATATGCCAAAGATTATAATAAGCAGAAAATTAATTGCAGCCAGCAACAGCACAACAAGGTTTTTTCCTACGAGGATACCAACAGCCTTTTTGCCGGCGGAAATTGGAAGCATTCTAAAGAAATCGTAAGATTTTCCGGAAACCTCGTCTCTTATAGCGGAGCCGGAATTAGCTGCGGCCATTAAGCAGAGAATGGCTATCTGCAGAATCAAAAACTGATAGCAAATGCCCCTCAAGAAACGTTCCTGATTCCCAAACCATTCACGGTACTGATAGGCGGTGTAGTTAATAAACAAAAGTAACGTGATTACGGCTATATAGATAGTGATGTAAATCCAGAATTGACGCGGACGCATCAGGCTGTAACGATAACGTCTTATCAATGGGTTATTTAGTATCACTTTACCCGTCCCGTAAAAAAACTATTCACCGGTTGATATCTTCATAAACAAATCTTCAAGGTCTTTCTTTTCCTCACAGAAGCTGAAAACTTTCAAACCTTTTGCAACCAAGCATGAATTAAGAGCGGCCAATTCGGAATCGTCCGCATTAATTTCAAGAATAATCGTATTATCCTTAACGGCCTCTATTTTTGTATTAGGAAATTCTTTTATTAGCCTGACAACCTCGTCACAATTATCCAAAACCGATATACAGATTATTTTTGAGTTGAAAACCTGCTTTTGAATATCATCCACAGCACCGTGCAAAACTATGTTGCCCTTATTCATCAAGGCGATATGAGTACAAAATCCGGAAAGCTCGGTCAATATATGAGAGGATATGATAATGGTCTTTCCTTCGCTGCTGAGTCTTTTCAAAACAGCACGTAATTGAATTCTCGCCTTCGGGTCGAGTCCGCTGGCCGGCTCATCCAGCAGAAAAACATCAGGGTCATGTACCAGCAGTACTCCCACTCCCATTCGTTGAACCATACCTCTTGAAAGGTGGCGAATGAAGTCGTCTCGCTTGTTCTGAAGCTCGATGTAATCGAGCACCTCATCCACTCGCTTTGGTATAATTGTATTCTCAACCTTGTATGCTTTTGCAAAGAATTCCAGGCACTCCCGAAGGGTAAGGTCGTTATAAAGATTGAAGAAATCAGGCAGAAATCCGATGTGTTTTCGAATAGCAAGATATTCCTTCGCTAAATCGTATCCCAATAATCGAACGCTGCCGTTTGTCGGTCGAAGTATAGTAGCCAGAATTCTCAGAAGTGTAGTTTTTCCTGCACCATTGGGCCCAATAAGACCCAATACCTGGCCTTTCTCAACGGAAAGGCTTATATCATTGACAGCTATTAAGGTGCCATATTCTTTTCTGATCTTATTAATATCAAGAATTTCCATGAAAACCTTCAATAGAACAGACCAGCAGAAAAGATGTCTCTGGGCAAAACTAATATCAAAAGTTATATACAATCCCGCATTTGTCAAGTAGATTCACAGCTTAACATACGAATTATAACCTTACATCGTGAAGTGTCAATTTTTCTTTTCGCCATAACGACAAAAAAATATCATCGATTCCTTCTCTTTTCAGAAGTAGGTTTAGGCAAGTTTAGCTCAGTTTAAAGCTGTATGTATTGTTTTGGATCGTAGTTTGTTTCCATCGTCCAGGTTACAGCTTTGCCGTTTTTAAGACAATAGCATATCATTACCTCATAGCCCTGGCTATCCACCCAGGGTTTTAAGAAGGAGAAGGCTTCGACAATTTTCTTTTTTAGTTCCAAATCATCGAGCATCTCGACAGTACCTTCGATTCGGACCTGCAGACCCTTCTCGGCGTTATAAAAGCAAAGCTCTGCGGCGGGATTGGCCTGTAGTTGCCTGTGAACGGCTTTGTCCCGGCCGGTACAAAAAATAATTCCATTCTCATCGGCTTTATACAACATTATTGTACGAACGCGAGGCAGATTGCCTTCAGTTGTAGCAAGGCTGAATACAGGATTTTGGGTTACAAATTCGAGAATTTCTTCCTTAGTCATAATCGGGTTCTTTCAGTTATGATTGTTTAGTGATTGTATCTTTGTTCATATATGGCCGCAGGGCCTTGGGTACTGTTATCGAGCCGTCGGAGTGCTGGTAAAGCTCCAGGATAGGTATCAGTATTCGAGGTGAAGCAATGACGGTGTTATTAAGTGTGTGGCAAAAATGGTTCTTCTTTGTTGCATGGTCTTTGTAACGGAGGTTCATTCGTCTTGCCTGAAACTCATAGAATTTGCTTGCGCTGTGCGTTTCACAATAGCTTCCGCGCGAAGGCATCCATGCCTCAATGTCGAACTTTTTCGCCTGACCTCTGCCAAGGTCGCCGGTGCAGACATTTGCAACACGGTATGGCAGTTCAAGGGCCTGCATGACCACCTCTGCATTGGCTAAAATCTCTTTGTGGTATTTATTGCTTTGCTCGATGCTGTTTTCACAAATGACCACCTGCTCGACCTTATCGAACTGATGGATTCTGTAAAGGCCGTAGGTGTCTTTACCTGCGGCCCCGGCTTCGCGCCGAAAGCAGCTCGATTGTGCCACATACTTCAAGGGCAGCTCCTCAGTGCTTAATATCTCGCCCATACGATAGGCCGTCAGCGGGACCTCGGCGGTGCCCACAAGATTGAGCTGGTCCTTTTCCATTCGGTAGGTCTGGTCTTCGGAGCCGGGATAGTAACCAGTGCCTTTCATCGCCTCATCTTTCATAAGAAGCGGCACCGAGAGGGGAACATAACCCTTGCCGACCATATAATCCATCGCAAACCGCAGAACCGCCCAGTGCAATAAGGCGCCGTCACCTTTGAGAAAGTAGTTTCTGGTGCCGGCTAATTTTACGCCTCGTTCGATATCTATAATGCCCAAAGCCAGACCCAACTGTAGATGGTCTTTGGGTTCAAAATCAAAGTGCCGTATTTGTCCTTCTTTTCTTATTTCGATGTTTTCCGTATCATCTTTACCCAACGGCACATCATCGTCGGTCGGCTGAGGCACCTGCGATGCAAGTTCGTCAAATTCTCTTAGTGCCTCATCTAGATTAAGAAGCTTGGATTCTGTTTTCCCTAATTCCATATTGAGCCAGCGAACACTGATTTGTCCACTAATCTTGAAGCCTTGCTCTTTGTCTTTCAGTTCCATAAGCTTGGCAAAAGCAGCCTCCTTGTCTTTGTCCAAGAGTTTAGGAATTGATTTACCTATCTGGTTTTTCTGTTTGGATATATCCTGTAATTGCGTCTTAACTTCCCGGATTTGTTTATCGAGTTCCAACAACGTATCGATATCGACGTCGAAGTGTTTATCTTTGGCAGCCTTCTTAAATTTCTCAGGATTTTCGCGTATTTGTTTAATATCAATCATGGTATTTTGGTCTTACTAATTAGGTTGTTAGTATATCAGGCAGCAGGCAGTCTAATATCAGCATTTTATAATCGTGCGTAGTTCAGGGGCTTCACTCTAAAGCTATTTTCCTGGCGTTTAGAGCCTACGATTAGCCATTTAACGTCTTCTCTGTGCAGTGTGTATTCTATTGTTAACGTACCTCTGTCGGAAGTAATTTCAACAGGGCCAAACGTAGCCTGGTCGCCGACAAGCGTGATTTTGGCATTTTCGATTTTGATTTCTATGTTATCCAAAAAGCCCCGCTCGATTGCACCTGCCATGCGCTCACGCATCGCAACCTTGCCGCTCCCGCTGGAAGAGACGTAACTATCAGAAAACAACGCCATTAGCCTGTCCAAATCCTTAGCTTCAAGAGCGGCTTTCCACTCAGTCATCGCAGTGTTGATTAGCTGCTTATCGGTAGGTCCTTTGGCAGGAGTCTGACACCCGCAAAAAACCACCGCAAAAACAAGCAGACTCAGGCTCAGAATAATTGACTTTTTCATATTTTCACTCCTTTTAGTTCGCCGCTGTCCTGCTGATTATAAAACCGAAACATCCAGCTTATCGGATATTGCGAAGTGTACCGTGTCGTGGAGCCAGCGTCAAACATATTTCGCGGCTCGTGGTTCGGCCCCCCGGGGCATGAATTATGAGAAACGTTTAATAATTACGACATTATTTTGCCCGCCGAAGCCGAACGACTCATTCATTGCTATATCAACCTGGCATTTCCGGGGCTTATGAGGCACGTAATCCAAATCAAGCTCAGGGTCAGGATCCATCAGATTCATTGTCGGCGGCAGGATATTGTCTCTAATTGCAAGAACACAGGTAATCAATTCGGCTGCACCGGTTGCACCAATCAGGTGCCCCAGCATACTCTTGACACTACTGGCAGGTGTGTTTTTTGCTTCTTCTTTGAAAACCGCTTTTATGGCTTTGGTCTCTATCGAATCATTTTCGGCTGTGCTTGTGCCGTGCGTGTTTATGTAATCTATGTCTTTATAGCTGACATCGGCATCGGCAAGTGCCGCCCTCATTGCCTGTGCGGCACCTCTACCCTCTTCGTGCATATCGGTTATCCTGAACGCATCCGAACTGCTGCCGTAACCGATGACTTCAGCTAATATTTCAACGCCTCTTTTTTTTGCTGAGCTTAAGGATTCGAGAATGAGTATCGCTGCGCCTTCGCCGAGGACAAAGCCATCCCTGGTAGCAGAGAACGGCCTCGATGCCGTTTGGGGACTGTCATTTCTTGTCGATAGAGCAGTGAGACGATTAAAGCCCATAAGGCCCAACGGATGTATCATCGAATGTGCACCGCCTGCTATCATTATATCCGCATCGCCTCTGCGGATTAGCATTGTCGCTTCACCAGCAGCCTGAGTGCTGGCTGCACAGGCGGTCAGACAGCTTCTTGTCGGGCCGCGAGCCCCCGTGAGCATAGCGATATGAGCAGCGGGCATGTTCGGCTCCTGCTCAAGCTCACACATCGGATCCATTCTTGTGAAAGCGACCTGTGCCCATTTGCCCCAGTCCATTTCGTTTGTATCTGCGTCCCATGCTTCAGCGATTGCAGCGAAAAATACATCATTGTCAACAGAGCCTTCGCCTGCACCCAGATAAATGCCTAATCTGCTCCGGTCTATTCCGTCGTTTGGCTCTATTGTTTCAACATCAATCCCGGCCTGTTTACAGGCCTGGGCCGTAGCGCCGATGACAAAGCCGGAGCC
>JABMRO010000008.1 GCA_013202635.1 Planctomycetota bacterium | reverse complement strand
TTGAGCACAACTTCCGTGTTAGCTGCCTCAGAAGTTCGATAGCCGCCTCGTCTTTTTCCTTTCCGGAAGATTTTTGTTCTTCTAACTTCATAAGGTCTCCTTCAAATGCAGGCAAGTATAATCGAATACCTCTAATTACGCCAGTTTAAAAAAACAGGTTCGAATCGGTTGTTTGAATTAAGCATACTACGAGAAGGTTGTATAAAAAGTCAATCGTGAGAGAAAAGACGGATTTGATGACAGCATCACGTAATTAGACAAAAGCCGCCAGGCATTATTGCTTAATAAATTCGGTCCTCTTCAATAATCTGAACATCTTTAACCAGGAAAGGGCGAATGTCGCTGCTAAAGACGATGGGTGTTTCTTCCCCTCTGACCGTATGATTAGTGATATGTAATTCCACAAATGTCATTTGAATAACAGGGTCTTTGTTTGCCAATGTAAGTTTGTCAATGCTCCTTAATTTTCGCTCGACATCATGGTCCGCCGCATAAAGAAGCATCGATTTCACACTCTTTCGTGCCTCATAAGCTCCCTGAGAGTTACATTTGCGAAAATCATTATATGTTCGAGCTAATCGCTCTGCTATATCAAGAGGAATGCCTGCAAGGCTTGCAGTAAAAAACAAATCACCTGTGGAACCGCCTACAATCAGAAAAGAATTTGTGATTTGATGACCAATAATAGCAGCAGTCAATCGATGCTTGCCTACTGTGATGGATAACTCTTTTCCTCTTTGCTCAATGTCTGTGGATTTACCACTGCGTGGTATAATATATATTGCTGCAATAACAAGTATTAAAGCGACTATAAGTTTCCACGTTTTCATAATTGGCTTGCCTTTCATATTCTCGATTTATCCAATGACAATCCTTCCAATAAGGTCACTTTTCAAGGAATGCTGCTCCTGTTCAGGGGGGGCGTTTTCAAGCCCTTCGTCTCCATTGTTAAGTATATCGGCCAAAAACAGGCCTAAATGGAGTAAAAAGTTCACTATGAGGCCATGATGCTTACCAACAAGTGATTTGAGAAAGTTGGAAGAAGGGCATTTTCAAGTTAAAATCCTGTGTTACCAACGGTCAAGTTGCTGCCTTTAAGTATGTAGAGTGAGAACTATATAAATTGCGGTTGTTTTTGGAGAGTAAACAATGAAGGAGATCATAAAACAACTTTTTTTATTTTATCGGTAACATTAATGCATAACTGCGCACTATATTATTGAAAGCAATGAAAAATATGCGTATGCACTCAGTCTTCATCAAACAGGTTGAGCGTCTTCGGCGGCTTGTGGTCGGAATGGGGCTCCGAGCAGAAGAAGGTGAAGATATATTGCAGGATGTGTACCTTGAGGCAATACGCCGGCCACCGAAGCACTGCGGCGCAGAAAAGGCCGGACGATGGCTAATACAGGTGACAATAAACAGGTGCCTGTTGGAATTTCGCAAGAGCCTGTTGGAATTTCGCAAGAGAGGGCGTTATCAACGAGCAACCAATGAGGTTTTAAAACAACAAACCGAGTTGAAACACGCACCTTTGGGACCGGATAAGAAAGTAATTCGTGCCGAGGAGATTGAGGCGATGAGACAGTGCCTGTCCGAAATGAATGAATCGCTCCAGGTGCCATTGGTGATGAAGTATTTCTGTGAGCTAAATTCGAATGAAATTGGTGAGATTTTGGAATTAAAGCCGGGAACCGTCCGCAAGCGCCTCTGCAAAGGACGGATAATTCTGGCTGAGACTTTGCTTCGTAGTAAAGGAATTAAGCCGTGAAGGAACATATTTGTCAGGACATCTCTTATGAAACATTGGTTGCTTATGCAGATGGGCAGTTGCCGCCAGCCGAAGCGGAGCAGATAACAAAACATATAGCCCGCTGTGAGAGTTGTAAGACGATGATGAGCGCATTGCAGAGGTCGCTGCAAGTAACACAAGCAATCTGGCAAAGCGACGAAGCCCAGTGGCCAAAAAAGCACTCATTCAAAAAGCCTATCTTGAGCAAAAGGTTGGTTAGGAGATTAGCGACAGTAGCGGCCAGCATACTGCTCGTAATTGGTGTAGGAGTAATGCGGCGGGTTTTATATAGACCGAGCGAGCAAATTCGTCCAATCAGGCCGGAACCAATGGCTGCCCAGATAGATGACATAGAAATAGAAGTCCAGCGTGCGGGTGTGGCGGCGCAGATGTTGGCAGTAGCAGATATGTTAGCTGCGCAGCCTGGCGGCCAGGAATACGCCGAGAAGCGATATATTTATGTGATCAATTCATTTCCGGGAAGAGATGAAAGCAAGCAGGCAAAATTACGTTTACAAAACCTTTTAGAAAGGACAGTCAAACAATGATTACTCTAAGAAAGAGTCAGTTACTAATGGTATTGGCAGCCACATGCGTTTTCTCAACCGCCTATGGGCAGCAGAATGAGCAAGCGAAACGTCAATTGCAGTTTGAAATGTCGGGAACTATTAAGATCGCTGAAGAATTTTCAGAAATAAAGTATGTAGCTAACTTTCATGTTATTAACGATAGAGACTTGGGACCGTGGATTGGGGCGATATCGACAACGTCGAAATGGAAAGAGATATCTGAGAAGCAGCGACAGTTTATCTTAAAGCTACAGAATGATTATAAATATAAAAGCATTAGAAGTAAATGGCGGACTGGATACACGTTTTCTAAAGGTCACACCCCTACAGGAACAAGAACTTATAGTGTTTACGCAGTGAGCAAGGAAGATGTGCGTAAAATGGCAGAGGCGGTAATTGAATGGCATGATAATAATGCTCGCACCTGGTTGGAATTTAAGAAGAAAACGCTGGAAAAAAATCAAGAAATTATTACAGAAGCCGAGAAGATACTTTCAAAACTTGTAACAGAGCACAAGCAGTTGGAGGTAAAAGCTGAAGAAAAGACTACAGAGTATATAAAAACAAATTATGAGATAGACAGGGCAAAAAGAAGCGAAATACTTGAACACGCCAGAAAAAACATGGAGGACCTGGCCCGCTACATGAAACTGGCCAACTTTGAGCTTATTGGTCTTAAAGCCAGAATGGACTCGATAGACAAGTTCAAGAGCAATGGAAACATTAGCGACCCGGGCACGCTGATAAAGCTCGAGCAGATGCTAATTGCCGATGAGATTGAACGGACAGGGATACTGGCACGAAGAAAGGCGTACGAAGATGAATTCAAGCCGACAAAAGAATTATATGACGTAATTATTAGCCTTAATGAAGTTTTATCGCAAAAACAGGGATGGAATTCGAAGTTAAGAAAAGCACAAGAACGGAAAAAAGAAGCAGAGTGGGTGTTGACAAATCTACCCGCTAGAGTGCAACCATTGGAAGTCTATGAGAATAAAATAGTCATTATGCAAGTTAAACAAGACTAACTTGCCTAAATATCGATCGATTGAATACTCAAAACGCAATCGTATGATGTATTCAGTATGAGTTTATCATAATGCAGTTTTTTATTTAGGATTTTGCGGCTCAGGCTCCGGCCTGACAGCACTCTTAAATGAATGGTCTATCACAAGCTTGGCACGCACTCTCTCCAATAGCTGCGCCTTGCTTCTGATGTTGCTGACCTGCAAACTGATAGGCTGTCTCTTTCTGTCTTTGAAAGTAATCACTATCTTGCCAAATCCCAAAAGCCGGCCAAAAAAATCACTCGTGTCTATCCTTGTGTTATAGTCTTCTCTTCCTATCTGCTCACCCGTTTCTGTCGGGCCTTCCTGCAGGTTCATATAGTTGGGTGTAATTGTCACATAATAGAAAAGACCTTTGACCCAGGAAATTAAAATAGTCAACAAGCCGATTATGCTTACGAGCAGATAACCAGTAGCGCTTATGGATAACGCGAAGTGTTTGAAAAGACCCAGGAAGCCCGATACCCAGCCGACCAGGTTTAACCACAAAAATAGAAAGCCGATACTTACCAGGCTCATTAGCGTAGCCATGATGGTAATGTTGTATTCCTCAACGAGGAAATTCAGGAAGAATATAAGAAACCAGGCGCTGCCAATGATTTTAGGATTTATTGAACTGAAAAACCACAACTCACCTTCCTGTAAAAACATCAGATTCGCCGCTACTATCGAAGCAATCATTGTGGGGAAATAGAGTACCTTTGAGGTCCAGTCGAAAACAATCAGAAAATCATCAATGTCCGGGTCTTCGGTCATTATTTTTTTCATTCTGAGTCTCGTCCTGAGTGTTCTCCTCAGGAGAAACCAGGCTACTATAGCGACCACAGCCAGACCTACGGCGATATAAAAGGCAATCATTTTACCCGTCATCCACCGTGACCGCTCTTCTTCGTCTGAGCCTGATGCTTTAGCCGGCTTTTCCTGTACAGCGTTTTGGTCAACAACTTCTTCGGCAGGTAGTTTTGAATCGTTTTGAACGACAGGTTGACCGGCCAGGGCATTTCCGTTAGCAATGCTGCCGTTTTGACCGGGAGCAACGTCTTCTACTGCAGCCATATCAGTCGTGTTGGAATCAGAGACCGCAGTCTGAACACTATTGGAATCCCGGGGGGCATCTTCACCCGTAATTGGTGTATTTCCGGCGTAAGATACGCCAAATAAAATAAGCAAAAGCAATGAAACTGCCAGGCAAACCTTCAGTTTATCTCTCAGCATTTTGATTCCCTCAAAATATGTATATTGATTGAACTTTTATTTGCCAATTGGCAGTTTTTCCAAAACGGCCATATATGAACATCCGCCGAACCAACAACCGATTCAATGCTTCTTTTTATGAAGTCTGTCTGACAGACACTACTTTTACCCTTGAAAGTCTTTGACTAATTATTCCAAGTATTCAGCAATTTGCAATAAAAACTCTACGGACTGGATAAAAAAACAAACCGACACGCAAACAGGCAGGCAGCGGGGCTTACCAGTTGAGGGACCAGAAATATGGTTTTTTAACGGAGGTAAATGCGATGGCGCTGAATTGGCCGTCAAAATATCGAATAACAGGTCTGGCAACAAGCGGAATTTTGCCAGGCGCGGCTCCGTGTTCAATTGCCGGTCTGCATTGATTCGGTTAAAAAAAATGTGTGAAAAAATTAAAAAAAGTAAAAGCCGAACTATACCCAAATAGCATGAGCAAAGAGTTTTTTTAGACGCAAATGCTTGCTTTTTTGGCGTTTTTATGCGACACGACATGTTGAATCTGTCAGAATATTGTTGACATTAAGATGAAATCTTTATATTTTTAGGAGTGTGAGGAATTCTGATTTATATAATAATCAACGTAATTTTGTTGCGAAAGAACACCTTTTTATAGAAGGACATATTATGAAATCTACTGTTTTATACATAACATTACTTCTTATCACCTCGCAATTCTTTTGCGTCGGTGCTGAGGCCCGGCCCACCACGGCAGAGGAAGCTGCCATTGCCGTCAGGGGCTGGCTCAGTACACGTCCAAGGCCACTGGGGACCCGATTGAGTCGAGATATTATATGTGTTGAGGCCTTCGCGAATGAGACAGGGGACATTCTGTACTATATAGTTTCGCTCGATCCTTCGGGTTTTGTTATCGTCCCTTCTGACGACCGTATTGAGCCTATTATGGGATTCGCTCAAAACGGCACTTACGATCCATCCCCTGACAATCCGTTAGCTGCTTTGCTAATAAATGACGTTAATCGACGACTTAGTATAGCCACAATATTGGATCAGCAGACATCGCTCAATACAGTCGCCATCGACCTTGCAACCACGGAAACCGACGGACAGCAGACCGATACCCAACGGAAATGGCACCGTCTGATCGAAGGGGCGACCGCTTTCCCCGCCGAAGTGCGCTTGATGAGCGTGACAACAGGTCAGATTGATGACCTTCGCGTTGCGCCGTTGGTTAAGACCAGATGGGACCAGACAACTTGCTGGATGGAAACAACTGATGTGAAGGGTACCCACATGGTTGATAGCGGGGTTGCGTGCTATAACTTCTACACACCTCCAAGTGATCCAGGGGATCCATGTGACTATCTTTTACCGGCAGAGTATTCAGGTGTCCCCGGTACCTATGGCGATCCGAATAATTACCCATCCGGATGTGTCGCTACAGCGATGGCACAGGTAATGCGGTACTATGAATGGCCTCGGGATGGCATCGGTAAGCAAGAGTTCAACATTCAAGTAAAATACGGAGACCAATGGCAGTCGGAAAAGGCTTGGACGCGGGGCGGTGATGGAAATGGTGGCCCTTATGATTGGGAAAATATGCTCGCATCGCCCGTGTGTGGCGATCCGACTCAATGTAAGGCAATCGGAGCTCTCTGCTATGATGCAGGGATTTCGGTTGGAATGCAGTACTCACCAGAAGGTTCCAGCGCATCCACTGTAGATGCACCCTCCGCTTTTATCAATTCCTTCAATTATATGAATGCAATTGTAGGACTCAATGTACAGGACAGCAATACAGTGAATATCGGTGCATCCCTCATGGAAATGATAAATCCGAATTTGGATGCGGGAAAACCTGTGATTCTTGCGATCAAAGGGCTCCACAATAGCCAGCAGAGCGACCACGCTGTCGTGTGCGATGGTTACGGCTTCGATTCATCCGCTATCTATCACCATCTGAACATGGGAGGATCGAAGTTTCCGCAGGATTGCGAAGCGATATGGTATCAGCTTATTCTACCTGACATATCTCATTACTGCAAATGGTGCCAATGCGCAGAAGACGATCCGAACTGTCAATACCCGGAGTGCTGGGAAGCGGATTGGAGCTACGACACAGTGTTGACCTGTGTATACAACATCTTCCCTGAGGACTTCGGTGAGATCGTCAGCGGGCGCGTACTCGATGCCAGCAGTAGGCCTGTGCCTGGCATTACCGTTTTCGCTAAGTCCAACACCGATCCTAATGATTTGCTGTCTGACGAGACCGGTCCAAATGGGATTTTTGCCTTCACAGGGTGTCAGTCCGAAACTGAATACACAGTCGACGTCAATTCGGTTGATGCAAACTATCCGATCTTGAGAGTCCGAACTCTTACCTCAATAAACAGAACCAGCAACGTCGGTAACGTCTGGAACCTCGAGCTGCGTGACATGCGACCCCTATATGTACCCGACGATCACCCGGCAATTCAAGAGGCAGTGGATGCCACCGCGGACGGACAGGTTGTCATAGTACGTTCGGGTACATATACAGGTAACAGCAATCGCGATATCGACTTTAGAGGAAAGGCGATTACTCTGGCAAGTGAAAGCGGTGCCGAGGCGTGCATCATAGACTGCCAGGGAAGTCCAGAAGAACACCACCGCGGTTTCTATTTCCACACGGACGAAACTCGTTCCTCTATTGTTGAGGGAATAACCATCGTTAATGGATTCCACAATATGGGCGGCGCCATTTACTGCACTGGAGGTAGTGATCCGACCATACGGAGCTGTGTATTCAGCAACAATACGGCAGTCTCAAAAGGTGGTGCCTTCTATAACAACGTCAGCAATCCAAAGATCATAGCTTGCAAGTTCAATAATAACACCGCCGGAATTCCAGATGGCAGTACTGGTGAAGGGGGCGCCATCTACAATTCCGGCAGTGGCCCAAATATCATCTGTTCTGTCTTCACCAATAACTCCGCACAGAACTCCGGAGGCGCAGTTTACAGTGACTCCACTCGCATATGCAGCATTTGCCGACCTGAGCGAATCTGCGCACGTAGAGATCCTGTCACCGGTAGATGTACTCTCTGGATTTGGTCATTGTGCCCACCGATTCCTCGATGCTATGAAAGCTGCTATTGGGATCGTGATAAGAACAGGATGCATTGTATTACAATATGCCCACCGATCCCAACAACCTGCCACGATCAAGTAAGCCGTCCGACATTGAGAAACTGCACATTTGTCGGGAACACATCGACCAATGGGGCAGCACTGGATTTTGCATCCGGATCCATGACGCTCGAAAATTGTATCGTCTGGGACAACTCTCCTGAACAAGTTAAAGGTGGTGCGACTGTCTCTTACAGCAACGTACAGGGAGGTCTTATCGGTGATAGTAACATAGATGTGGACCCGCTGTTCGTTGATCCGGACAATGGAGATTACCATCTTCAAGTCAATTCCCCTTGTGTAAATACTGGATACCCACACAGTGACATAGATCCATTTGAGATCGACCTTGACGGAAATCCACGCATCACCAACGGCAATGTAGATATGGGAGCGTATGAATTCTGATTTCTTTACTGAAACAGCTAAGCTGATTGGCATCCGTTTAAAGCGACCGTGTACCCCGGCTACGACGTTTTAGTATTTTGTTGCTTCCAATGAAAGTACTGTAAGCAACAAAAGGAGGCAGGAAATGGATAAAAAGGGTAATCGGGGATTCTTCGACACCGAAGGAGCGGCCGAATTTCTCAAATGTGGTGAGAAAGACGTATTGCATCTGGTGGGTGAAAAGAAGATTCCACACTCGGTCCTGCCTTTCGGCAAGATTCTATTTGACAGAGAACGCCTGAGAGACTGGGTTCTATCATTCGAGCAGATGACCCATTACATGAGTGAAGCAAGAACTTCCGAGAAGAGTCGCAACATTTCTATTGGAAAAGAAATCTGTCAACGCTTTGGCTGTATTAGTAAGAAAAGAAGCAAATATACCAACCTGTATCTGGGACAGCAGGTTTACGCACAACTGCATCCGAGAGTTAAGGGTGATGGAATCGATTTGGCACTGCGTGAACGCGGTGACGATGAGAAGCTGCCAAAGTGCAACGTGCTTAAGAAAATAGAGATAGGGAAATTAAATGGTTACTGGAAGGTAAACAAGAGCTGGCTTGATGGAAACGGCCGGTTTACCGAGCATCCAGCCGCCGCCTTCCATATACCAGGCTCGTTACAGGACAACCCTGAAAATCCCGGATGGAAGGAGCTAAAAGTTCTGCTGGAGTACACGGCGAAGAAATGTTCAAAAAAGTAAAATGCTCAAGCAAATGGAGGCAGTTGGCGGAAGATGTCCCTGAGATAAGAGCGTTTTTTGAAGCACCAGCAAATGAATAAGCCCTAACTACTCGGCGTGGTTGAAGCAATCAATGGTAAGTGAGGTAAAGCGGTGCATCTCACATGCAGATAGGTTATGAGGCCCTTCTATACTATTTATTTCATCTCTCGACCCAAAATCGGCAGTTGTATCGATTGGCAGGTCCGATACAAACACTATAGTTTTTTTAGATGTGCCTGGAATAGAGGTTTTTGGGTCCGAAAATAATTCACATTAAATATAAAATCGCCTTTTTCGCATTGATTCCGGGCAATAAAGAAATGTCCTCAGCCCGTGTGTGGAAACCGCCGAATATTGGTGGAACGGTGTAAAAACGCGAAGCGAATACTAACAATTTATTTTGGAGGTACAAAAATGTTGGCAGCGATAGAATGGAACAGTCTTATTGTGGCACCGGTTAGTGAAATGCTGACCAAATTAGCCGGTTATATGCCTACGCTTATTGGGGCGCTAATCATCCTGACCGTAGGCTGGATGGTAGCCAAGACACTAAAACGGATAGTAAGTCGGGGTCTGAAGGCGATACAGTTCGACAAACTGGCAGACAAGGCGGGCATATCGGAGATTTTGAGCAAAGGGGGCTTGAAAACTTCCGCCAACGATGTTCTGAGCAGTCTGGTGTATTGGCTGGTAATTATTATGGTGCTGGTCATGGTGGTCAACGCGCTGGGTTTGCCCCAGGCATCAAGCGTTCTCGAGAGCTTGTTTGCTTTCATTCCGAATGTCATTGCGGCCTTGTTCGTTCTGGTAGTTGGAATGTTTCTGGCAAACTTTGTCTCGGGCATCGTTCGCACGGCGGGTGGCAATGCATCTTTGCCCAAGCCGGAGATGTTAGCGGCGGTGAGCCGATGGGCTATTATTATCTTTGCGGGGACGATTTCGCTGAAAGAGCTCGGCATAGCAACGCTTCTGGTAACAACTACATTCAATATCATCCTTGGCGGCTTTTGCCTTGCATTGGCTTTGGCTTTCGGGCTGGGCGGAAGAGATACGGCGGCAAAGTATCTCAACGAATGGCGACAAAAACAAAGTGGGCAGAATGCCTACAACAAGGAAGAAGTTTACAATTGAATTCGTCCGGACCAGGATAGGTTAGTAAAACGGGTACAATGAACGAAGGGCTGTGAGCATTAGCTTACAGCCCTTTTGCATTATATAATCCGGACCATATCATTTATTTACTTTACAATCGACCAAAGGTTAATGATAAGAAAACTCAACCAGAAATATACAATAACAAGTGTCCCAAGAAATAATGCTGCTTCAGAGAATATCTTTATCAACCCTCTCATCTTTTACCCCTCCATTTCTTTTAAGCCTGTGATTATGCAGGTTTTTTCCGGCAGGTAAATTTTCTCTTCCCCGAGCGTTGTTAATGCAACTTCCCCTATATAAAATATAACTTATAATCATCGATTTGCAAGGTCCGGAAAAATCGAGCATTGAGGAATTTTTACAAAAATTGCGAATAAAAAAGCCGGTAGAAACGTCTATATAAACGAAGACAACAGATTTCAGTAATTATTAAATTTGACTTTAAGAAAGAGCCGCATAATGAATACTCAAGATATAATCAAAATAGGTCACAAGGCGAGAATTGAAACCGAGGCCTTTATCAACCAGCACATCAATGATGAAGCTAAAAGGTGGCCAATTATCTGTCATTGCGGCCCGGCTCAGGGTGGGTATCATCAAGCCCGGCAGGTTAGAAAACCCGGCATAAGACACATTCTCTTAACGTGAGTTTTCGTAAACCAATGTAGCACTTGAGCTTAAGCAATTAAGCCGAGGGACTTAGGGTTGAGACCTTTGATAGCAATATCAAGGGTCTTTTTTTGCTATTTGAAAATCAAGGCTAATTAGATATCCCTCAGGACGAGTTCGCCGTTTAAATGGCCTCCTGGGCGCTTTAAATTGAAAGATGAGAGGGATGTGAGATTACACAAATAGACTTAACTGCTTTTTCTTAGATTAACCAGTCCACCCAAGGAACTCCAAGAAAGTCAAAGTGCTTATGATTGTGGGTTACAACAGTAGCATTATGTTCATAAGCCTGAGCGGCAATTAAAACATCGCCATCCAATCCCTCCCCTGTTGGTTGTCCCCTCATTCTGCATTCAGCCCACAATTCAGCTCCTTTGTTCCAAGTCTCGATGCTGAATTCACGCCAACTATGGAAGCTGATAAGCTTATTGAAGAAACATAACTCTCTCGTCATTTTCTTTTGATATAGACCACGTCTTACTTCATAAAGGACTACAGGACAAATCAATATCTCTGCATTATTGTTCAGAACATCCCGCAATTTGTGGCTTACTTTTTTGTCCTTTCCTAAAAAGTAGGAAAATGTGTCAGAATCTATCAAAAAAGTGGTCATACTCAATCTTGTTCGGCCCTCACCTGATTCTCAGGAGGTATGTAAAAGAAACATGTTTCTATATAATGGAGCTTCGTGTGAAGCTCTGGCAGTTATGGCCGTCGGTCCAATGGTGTTGCGTACCCGTTTGCGAGCATGGTTCCGG